>NZ_JBXYJE010000013.1:0-85362 GCF_057396285.1 Psychrobacter sp. CX97
GGGTTTTAATAGTAATTATTATTTAACATATTGTTTTATAAAGAATTTTTAAATTATATTTCTTAAGTTATATAAAGATATATGATATATAGGGGTATCTGGGTAATGAGCTAGTTTAGCATGAAGCATAAAAAATTATAGTAGATATTATAACCATGAACTTGGGCTCTTTTTATTAAAAAAAAGGTTATATTCATTGACGGTAAGTACTTTGATAACATTCGTTAAATCGTACTTAAACAGCTTTCAGATAATTAAGTAGTAGAAAAGCAAAGAGTATAAATTATACCTAATAAATAGGGTTAGTTAATTAGATACTTTTCATGCTTTGATATTGGATATTTGCGCATACAAAATAGATTAAGTATGACCTATGAGTCAAGCATTGCGCTTTGACATGAGTATCATATTGCACCAGTATCCGTGGTTAAGTAATTTCGTTTAAAACCTCTAACCGAAATTTATAAAATCTAACTAAACCTTCATAAATATTGTTTAGAATCTAATGTGTGTCGACTGTATGTATTAGAGCGTCTCCTCATTTATAGTCAGTTATGCGTTAATAATCTAAATGAGGACACGGCCTAGAATACAATCAAAAGTTTGATAAAACTTCTATCTATAAGAAACAAGGGGATTTACATGATATATCAAGGTAACCGTATTATCGTATCGATGTTAGACGATGGTATCGCTAACATGCAATTTAATGCAGAAAACGAAAGCGTTAATAAATTTGACGCTGATACGAATAAACAGTTTGATGAAGCGGTAACTGCTTTAGAGCAGTCTAGTGACGTTAAAGGTTTAATTGTGACGTCAAGCAAAGGCGTGTTTATTGCGGGTGCTGATATCACAGAATTTGTGGGGCATTTCAACAAAGAAGCGGCTGAAATTGAGAAGTGGATTGTTGAGATTAATGGTGTATTCAACCGCTTTGAAGACCTCCCTTTCCCTAAAGTAGCAGCTATTAACGGCGCAGCATTAGGCGGTGGTTGTGAGATGACATTGGTCTGTGAATACCGTGTGATGGGCCAAAAAGCTCAGATCGGTCTTCCAGAAACGCAACTGGGTATTTTCCCAGGCTTTGGCGGTAGTGTGCGGACACCACGCGTTATCGGTATTGATAATGCCTTAGAAATGATCGCTACGGGTAAAGCTAAAAAGCCAGAGGAAGCGTTAAAACTCGGTTTAGTTGATGCGGTTGTGGCTCAAGATGATCTACAAACCGCTGCTGTGGATTTAGTCAAAAAATGTATCGCAGGAGAGCTTGATTGGCAAGCCAAACGTGATGAGAAGTTAAACCCAGTTAAGCTAAACCAGCTTGAGCAAGCCATGGCATTTAATAGTGCCAAAGGTGCAATTTTTGCTAAGGCCAATCCAAAACAGTATCCAGCCGTTGCTATTGCCGTTGAAACCATCGAAAAACACGTTAATTTACCACGTGATAAAGCAATTTTGGTGGAAGCAGCTGGTTTCGCAAAAGCGGCGAAAACACCGCAAGCTGAAAGCTTAGTTGGTCTATTCTTAAATGATCAAGCTGTTAAGAAGCTGGCCAAGAAGCACAGTAAGCAAGCGCATGATATTTCTGAGGCCGCAGTACTGGGCGCTGGCATCATGGGTGGCGGTATTGCCTATCAAGCGGCGTCAAAAGGTCTGCCTATTATCATGAAAGACATTAAGTCTGAGCAATTAGACTTAGGTATGGGTGAGGCCAGCAAGCTATTGGGCAAAATGGTTGAGCGCAAGAAGATGACCCCAGCGCAAATGGGTGAAACGCTAAGCCGTATTCGTCCGACGCTTAACTATGGCGACTTTGGTGAAACGGATATTGTTATCGAAGCCGTTGTTGAAAATCCAAAAGTGAAACATGCGGTATTAAAAGAAGTAGAGGGCCTCGTTAAAGAAAATGCCATCTTAGCATCTAATACGTCAACCATCTCTATTACACACCTTGCTACTGTATTAGAGCGTCCTGAAAATTTCGTCGGTATGCACTTCTTTAACCCTGTACACCGTATGCCATTAGTAGAAGTCATTCGCGGTGAAAAGTCCTCTGAAGAAGCGATTGCCACGACTGTTGCACTAGCGCAGCGTATGGGTAAAGTGCCCGTTGTGGTTAATGATTGCCCTGGCTTCTTAGTGAACCGTGTGTTGTTCCCATACTTCGGTGCCTTTGACTTGCTATTGAAACAAGGTGCAGACTTCGTCCATGTGGATAAAGTTATGGAGAAATTTGGCTGGCCAATGGGTCCTGCCTACTTAATTGACGTGGTTGGTTTAGATACCGGTGTACATGGTGCGGAAGTGATGGCGGAAGGTTTCCCAGATCGCATGAAGCCTGACTATAAAGGCGCAATTAAACACTTATTTGAAAATCAACGCCTTGGTCAGAAAAACGGTGTTGGTTTCTACAAATACGAAAAAGACAAACGGGGTAAGCCTAAGAAAACAGCAGATGACGCTACTTATGAGCTGTTAAAAGAGACCACAGATAGCCAAACTCAAGAGTTTGAAGATCAAACCATTATTGATCGCATGATGTTAGCCTTCTGTAATGAGACGGTTCGTTGCCTAGAAGACAATATCGTCGCAACCCCTGCTGAGGCTGATATGGCGATGATAATGGGTGTTGGTTTCCCACCATTCCGCGGTGGTCCATGTCGCTATATCGATCAAGTCGGTCTTGATAACTATTTAGCACTGTGTGAGAAATATGCTCACTTAGGTAAAGCTTATGAAGCGCCGCAGAAGATCCGTGATATGGCATCAGCTGGCGAGACTTTTTACCCAAAAGCATAACGTTTACAAGCTCGATATGACCAATTAATAAACAATTAATGAGCTATCTGCTTAACCAGTATTCATAATAACTTTTAAAACATATGACGCACAAAGACATGACATAAAAACTTATGAGTCAGTTCAATTGGCTTAGGCAGATACACAAAAATTTAAGGAGTATTAAATGACAACTTTAAGTCCAAAAGACGTGGTCATCGTAGATGGTGTACGTTCTGCAATGGGTAAATCGAAGAATGGTATGTTCCGCAATGTACGTGCGGATGACCTATCAGCTGAGCTGATGCGTGCTTTAATAAAGCGTAATGATTTTGATCCCAATGATATTGAAGATGTCATCTGGGGTTGTGTGCAGCAGACATTAGAACAAGCTTACAACATTGGACGTAACAGCGCTTTAATGGCAGATATCCCTAAGACCACTGGTGGCCAAACGGTCAACCGTCTTTGTGGGTCTTCTATGCAAGCACTTCACACTGCTGCTGCACAAATCATGACCAACCAAGGTGATATCTTCATCGTTGGTGGTGTCGAGCATATGGGTCACGTTGGCATGATGCACGGGGTGGATATTAACCCCGCTGCGTCTAAGCACTTCGCTAAAGCGTCATTCATGATGGGTCTAACGGCAGAAATGCTAGGTCGTATGAATAACGTCTCACGTGAAGAGCAAGATGCCTTCGCTCTTGAGTCACATCGCCGTGCTTGGGAAGCAACTACTGAGGGTCGTTTTGACAATGAAATCGTGGGTATTGAAGGCCATGATGAGAAAGGTCGTTTGCAGCTGTGCACCGTTGACGAAGTCATCCGTCCTGACACTACGATGGAGTCACTAGCGAAGTTGCGTCCTGTGTTTGACCCTGCGAATGGTACGGTTACAGCTGCCACCTCATCTGCGTTATCAGATGGTGCCTCTGCCATGCTGGTTATGAGTGCACAAAAAGCAAAAGACTTAGGTCTAAAACCACGTGCTCGTATCCGTAGTATGGCAATTGCTGGCTGTGATGCCGCTATTATGGGTTATGGCCCTGTACCAGCGACGAAAAAAGCACTGAAACGTGCTGGCATGAGTCTTGATGATATGCAAACCATTGAGCTGAATGAAGCCTTCGCTGCTCAAAGCTTGTCGGTATTAAAAGCGCTTAACTTAACAGATAAGCAAGATATCATTAATATCAATGGTGGTGCAATTGCCTTAGGTCATCCACTGGGCTGTTCTGGTGCCCGTATTACGGTAACGCTTCTAAACGCTATGGAGCAGATGGATACTGAAATTGGTCTGTCTACCATGTGTATTGGCCTCGGTCAAGGTATCTCAACCATTATCGAGCGTGTGTAACTGTCGTATTTGTTTAAAGTGATGACAAATATACTATAGCGATTGAGAAATCATATTTTCTTGCATAAAAAGCACCTCTAGCGTAATGTTAGAGGTGCTTTTCTCTTCTAATTAATCTAGACAACCTACCAGTGGCAGAGTGTATATGATTAAAAGTAATAAAACCAAGAGCTCGAATTTGAAGCCGAAAAAAGTGTTTACCAACGTACTGTTATTATCACTATTTGCTGGTGTTACTGCGATGTTTATCGGTCAACTAGCCAGCGCAGATAATACTACTGCAGAGAGCACTATTAAGGTCAAAAACAGTACCGCTAACCTCAAAGATACTACTCAGATAAAAGGTATTAGTGACTTAAAACCGCATACTTTAACCGGTCATATTACAAAAACGCTAGAGCAGTTTAGTCTCACAACTGATGATGGTCTTCAATATCACGTTTATGATCCTCATCATGTCCTCGATAAGCTTGCTAAGAAAAAAAATATACACAATAGCTTGTATGAGATGGACGGGGTAAAAATTAAAGCAATGATCAGTGGCGTTGGCAAATACGGCCATATGGGATTTTATAAGCGTCAGATTACTATCTTACAGTTAGCGGATAAATAATTTACGATGCATCGGGCTTATTAGCGATAATAAATATTTGGCTAAATGACGTGTATAAACAAAGGGCTTGACCACTTGCGTTAAATGTTACTTAATAAGCTAAATTAAGAATCCCAATTTTTTTGCAGATACAAGGAGTGTATTATGGAACATACCTATACTACAGACAAAACCTATCGCATCAAGCGTGATAATTGCCAAGCTATCATTATTGATGTACAAGAAAAACTAACGCCGCACATTTATCGCCATGAAGACATCCTTAATAAAACGGTTACCTTGATTCAAGGATTGCAGGCATTAGAGATCCCAATTTTGCTTAATGAGCAGTATAAAAAGGGGTTAGGCAATACCGTGCCCGAAATTATGGACGTGTTAGACACCGATAAATCCCGAGCGGTAGAAAAGGTCACTTTTAGTGCGTGTGATAATGATCAAGCATGGAATTATTTAGCACAGCAAAACAGAACGTCCGTATTGGTGTTTGGTGTAGAAACACATGTTTGTGTGATGCAAACGGTGCTTGACTTGCTTGATAATGGTATGCAGCCTGTCGTTATTGCTGATGCCACGGGTTCACGTAGTGCGTATGACCGTAAACAAGCCATCCGCCGTATGCGCCGAGCTGGTGCGGTTATTACTACTACAGAGGCTATCTTGTTTGAGCTATGCCGTTCAAGCAAAGACCCAGCGTTTAAGACCATCAGTAACTTAGTTAAGTAATCTATTTTTACTATTAGTATCAGTTAACAAATCCCATTATATATAATGGGATTTTTGATTTACCTTTTATCATGATAAATAAAATTGAGTTTGAATGATGAATGTCTAATTAGCGAGCCGACTATGCCACTTACTCAAACCAATAACATTAATATCAATGATGTTACTCATTTTCTATTGCAGCTAGATGCCCTTAAAAGGGTCAATCGTCGTAGTTATGTGACACAGACTACTCGATTAGAGAACTCAGCAGAACACTCATGGCATTTAGCCATGGCGTGTTGGTCTATTGCTGAGCTATTTAAACTGGATGTGAATCATGAAAAATTACTTAAAATGGCATTAGTGCATGACTTAGGCGAGATAGATGCAGGGGATACGTTCTTATATGCTAATACTCGAAGTGAAGCTCATGTAGAGGAGCGAAAAGGCATTGAACGGTTGCAAGCTGAGCGCGGCAATGGTATTTACAATTTGCTCGATATATGGGAGGAGCAAGAGACTGGAGTAAGCAGAGAAACTCAGCTATTAAAAGTCGTAGATCGTCTGTTGCCCTTTTTATTAAATCTAAATACTCAGGGTAAAACATGGGTAGAATTAGATATAAAACGTAGCCAAGTGGAAAAAGCACATGCGTTTATAGCCGATAGCTTTCCTGCTATTCATAGCTGGATATCGACACAAATTGATTATGCGACTAGCCAAGGTTGGTTGAGGCGTAGTTAAAAAATAGGATATATAAGGAAAGACAAATGATGCGCTTATTAATCAACAAGACCATATTTAAGACGGTCGCTTTTATCAGTCTATTTGCCGTGTCTCAGATAGTCCAAGCAAGCGGTTTTTTGAGTAATGGTAATAAATTGGCAGAAGATGCCAAAAAACAAATTGGCGTAACCGTCAGTTACGACCCTGCGTATCGTCGTTTAGAATTTCCTCGCGGGGATGTGCCACAATCAACGGGCGTTTGCACAGATGTCGTCATACGAGCGTATCGCTTGCAAAATATCGATCTGCAACAATTGGTCAATTTTGATATGAAAAACAACTTTGCAGATTATCCCAATATTTGGGGATTAAATGGTACTGATAAGAATATTGACCATCGCCGTGTCCCCAACCTTGAAGTGTTTTTTGAACGAAATGGACAGACTTTAAGCACCACCGACCAATCCAGCTTTAAGGCAGGCGATATCGTCACTTGGCGTTTACCAAATAACAACTTGCCTCATATCGGCATCGTTTCAAACAAAAGCGCAAGCGATGGCACGCCTTTGATTATTCATAATATTGGAAGAGGCACACAAGAAGACAATGTACTGTTCCGTTTCCCGATTAAGGGGCATTATCGCTATTAGGCTCAAACAGTGTCAATAACCATGAATATGCTTCGATAAATGGTTTTGCTTATTGTGTTGATTGACTCTGTACTATACCCAATAGCTGACCCATTTTAACCACTGATCCATGTGCCAGATCTTGTTGCCATGTCACACCAGTTGACTTTGGCATAATTAAAATAGCCGTAGAACCTAAATAGAAACGACCCAGTTCCTTACCTTTTTTCAGTGATATATCGTGTGTTTGCATTTGAATGTCTTTACTACGCTTAATCTTACCAGTAGCCACTGTCTCAATACCAGCAACAATCATTGCGCCAACCAATACCACAACGGCACGACCATATTCAGTGTCAAAGATACACACTAAGCGCTCATTACGGGCAAATAAATCGGGTACGTTTGCAGCAGTCACATTATTCACAGAAAAAAGTGTGCCCGGCACATAGCGGGTTTCAATAAGCTTACCATCAAATGGCATGTGGACACGGTGGTAATTGCTTGGCGCCAGATACACTGTTGCAAAACTACCACCTTCATAATAATTACCAGACTCAAGTTTGGTATCCGCTATTAATTGACCCACATCATAATGACGCCCTTTCGCTTGTAACAGCTGATTGGATTCAATGTGTCCGATTTGAGAAATCATACCATCGGCAGGCGAGACAATACTCCCATTGGTGTCATCAATGGGGCGGGCATTATCATCTAATTCACGAGTGAAAAAATCGTTAAAACTGTCAAAGTCGCTTAAATTTTTGCGCCCATAGTCATCTAAAGTGATGCCGTAGGCTTTAGCAAAAGCCGTTACAAATGCCTTTTTAACCAGCGGACTTTGGCTTGAAGCCAGTTTGCCAGCAACTTCACTAAGCTTTTGCTGCGGCACCATGTGTTGCAACGTGGTAAAGAGAGTGTCTTTAGTAGCAACTTTTTTTAAGGTGTTTTTTATGTCAATATTTATCATAGTCATAAGTAAGTTTTTAGGTATTAATGAGTGTCACACTCAATGAATGGGGTAGAGAAAAGGAGGGTAAGACAATACAATAGGGTCAGAGTCATAATGGCAGAGCAATAGTAGCATAGTCAAAGCAATCTTAAACAGTTTTAGAGAACGTTATAAAAAGTTAATTTCACGGGTTATACTTTTTTGTAATTTACAGCTTTTAGTTCACAGTTTTAACCAAAAAGCTAATGTCTACCCTCGGTTGCCCTCTACCGTCTTTCATTGTTTCTCTAGACAACTTTGATGGTAATTCGCTTGATTTATAAGATAAAGTTTATCATGATTTGATGACTATGAAACTTAGATGACGGTTTTATAGGCCTATTAATTAAGTGTTTTTTTAAAGTATATTGTAAGGTAGGGCGAATGAAAGCATTAATACAGCGAGTAACTCAGGCGAGTGTGCAAGTAGATGGCGACATGATAGGGCATATTGAGCAGGGTATATTGGCTTATATTGGTATTGGCCATAATGATAGCGTCGACACTGCTAAAAAGTTAATCGATAAAATATTGACCTATCGCATTTTTGAGAATAAAGAGGGCAAACTTGACAAAAATGTGCAACAAGTTGACGGAGGCTTGCTATTGGTGTCGCAGTTTACTGTGATGGCAAAAACAGACAAAGGGCGTCGTCCCGATTTTGGCGGTGCAATGAAACCTGCTGATGCCGAGGCTTTATTTAGTGAGTTGGTGGCATATGCTCAAGCCCAGTATCAGAACGTCGCCACTGGGCAATTTGGTGCATTTATGCAGGTAAAATCCACCAATGACGGTCCGATAAATTTCATATTAGAGATTTAAAAGTGAAGTAGCTGCTGTGTCAGCATAGATCATCTTATACACAATGCTATTAAAGTACATTAAAGTAACTTTACCCATTAAACAATAAGCGACTTTGACTCTTCAATAGGACAAAAATCATAAAAAGTATTCATTAAAAGTAACTATACTTACCTTTTGTCATCTCACTGTCATATTTCTACGTTGTAATATAACCGTAATATTTCAGTCATCAAATTGGCTTTGGTCACTTTAACTCGTCGGTTTTAAACTCGCTATTAAACAAGTTAGTTTAAACCAGCGATTTTACAGACTGCGCAATCTGAGATGCTTTTAAGGGGTATTTTAAATGAATAATGAAACCGTATTAGTGGTTGAGGATGAACCAGCCATTCGTGAAATGATAGTTACCACGCTTGAGATGGCGGGGTTTGAATGTCTGCAAGCAGAAGATGTCAGTGAAGCACACCATCAGGTAGTGGATCATCGCCCTGCTATCATCTTACTGGATTGGATGTTACCAGGGGGGCAATCTGGCATTGATTTTTGTCGTCGATTAAAAAAGGATGACTTACTATCAGAGATTCCCGTCATTATGTTAACCGCAAAAGGTGAAGAAGATAATAAAGTCCAAGGTCTTGACGCTGGGGCAGATGATTATATTACTAAACCTTTTTCAACGCGTGAACTGATATCTCGAATTAAGGCAGTACTGCGCCGTAGCAGTGCCTTATCGGGTGATAAACCCATTGAGGCTGAAGGGTTGAGCCTTGATCCAGTAAGTCAGCGAGTAACAGCTGATGGCACACCAGTAGAAATAGGACCTACTGAATACCGTTTACTCGCCTTTTTTATGAGTCATCCTGAACGTGCTTATACACGAACCCAACTTTTAGACCAAGTATGGGGTGGTAATGTGTATGTGGAAGACCGCACAATTGATGTTCATATTAGACGTTTGCGTAAGGTGCTACAGCCACATGACTATGCGGGGTTTATTCAAACGGTACGCGGTACGGGTTATCGCTTCTCAACAAAAATTCATGGCTAGTCAGTAGTTAGTTAGCGTCATTGGTCAATGGATGTTAGTAGCTGGGGCATGGCTTAGTAACGTGGCCTATTAATAGGGCTTTTCAATATGCACTCTCTACCGGTATTTTTGATAGGCACAGCCAAGTAGCTTGAGACTGAAGTGGCTGTATTGATTTAGCGGTTTTTGTTTGAAAATAACAAAAGTGTATTTTAAAAGCCAAAGATGTGAAGTTGAGAGTGTTATGAGTCAACAGCCTGAGCGGGTCGAAACAACGAAAAGAGAGAGTAGAAAGGCGTCTTTTGCTTTAACGCCTAATGCATCCACATTGTTTTGGGCAGATTTTAAGTGGCTACTGACTTGGGTAATCATTGGCGGTATATCTGGATGGTATCTAAACTCTCTTGCTTGGGGCATCGTTGCTGGTATGCTCTGCTTTTATATTTGGCGTGCCTATGCTATGGAGCAATTTTATAAATGGCTTAGTGGCTCATTGACGCTCCCCCCACCTGATTTTTCAGGTAGTCTCTCTTTTGCTGCTAGTCAATTGTACGAAAGTAAAAAGCAGGAGCAGATTACCCATCAAAAAATGATGGGGTTGGTCAAAAAAATACGCAGTTCGCTATTAGCTCTGCAAGATACAGTGATATTACTAGATAGCAATGACAGGCTTGAGTGGTGGAATCAGGCTGCTGAAAACTTGCTTGAGTTACGTTCTGAGGATCAGGGGCGTAATATTCTTGAACTCATCAAAATTCCCGAGTTCCATGATTACTATACTACCGTTACCTCGCCAAATGAGGGGATTAGATTAACCTCGTGGCGAGATTCCACTCGGTTCTTACAGTGTGAGGTTACTCACTTTGGTAGTGAGAAGCTGCTAATTATATATGACGTAACCCGTTTGCAGCATCTGGAGCAAATGCGTAAAGACTTTGTGGGTAATGTCTCGCATGAGCTACGTACACCGCTTACAGTACTTATGGGTTACATTGAAACTTTCTCAGATCAGCCAGACTTAGATCCAAAGTGGCGCCGTGGATTTAAATTAATGACTCAGCAAACTCGGCGCATGAATAGTATTATTAATGATTTACTGCTGCTTTCACGCTTAGAGAATGAAGAGATATCTAGTGAAGCCTGTGTAGATATTCCCCGTCTATTAACTCATATTTTCGATGATGCCCAAGTATACAATAGAGAGTATGGTCATTTAATTGACTTACATATCGATTCTCAAAAAAACCTCTATGGTTCAGAGACTTATCTGAATAGTGCATTATTAAATTTAGTGACCAATGCCATTAAATATACCCCTAAAGGCGGCGAGATTAGCATTTCGTGGCAAGAGGTTAAAGGGGGATGTCTGTTTTCAGTAAGTGATAATGGTATTGGTATTGCCGAAGAGCATATTGAACGCTTAACAGAGCGTTTTTACCGAGTAGATAGTGGTCGTAGCAGAGCCACAGGGGGCACAGGTTTAGGTTTAGCCATTGTTAAACATGTGCTGTATCAACATGGGGCAAAGTTGACTATTGAATCGACATTAAATAAAGGCTCAACTTTCCATGCCTTTTTTCCAGAAGAGCGGGTTTGCGGTGAGAGCATTACTAATTCGCAGTAACGCTATAAACATTCAGTAAAACGTATTAAACCGTACCAACGTTAAGCTTCATCAGCCCTAAGCGTAACAAAGATAAAAATACAAAGACCTAAAAAGAGCCCATCCAAGTAGGACGGGCTCATCTTTATTTAACATATATCTTATAGGGTTTCATGCTTATATCTTCATATCAATGCGTCAGCTTTTACTGGCAGTGGGCTGAGGATTGGTATGGAAATTAGTGTTGAACGCCACCAGCACCATGTACATGACCATGGTTTAATTCGTCTTCAGTGGCTGCACGCACTTCAACGATTTCTACGTCAAAGCTAAGGGTTTTGCCAGCTAATGGATGGTTTGCATCAACCGTTACCGTTTCTTCATTGACATCAGTAACGGTTACTAGCATCACTTGACCTTCAGCTTCTGATTGGAACTGCATGCCAGGTTGGATATCGTCAACACCTTGGAAGTTTGAACGTGGCACTTTTTGTACCGCTTGTTCTTGGTATTCGCCATAAGCATCAGCAGGCGCGATAACGGCAGTTAATGATTCGCCAGCAGACTTCCCTTCAAGCTCTTTTTCAAGACCGGGAATGATATTGCCATGGCCATGAAGGTAGGCTAGAGGCTCGCCCTGCGACTGGTCGATAACATTGCCTTGGTCGTCTTTGAGTGTGTAGTTGAAACGTACTGCCGTATCTTTTGCAATTGTTGTCATAAAAAATCCTAGATTATAAGAGTTCGGTAAATCATTAAAAAAACACAATAAGTAAGGGTTCACACACGCACTGCCATACCTTTTTTATTGCCTTGTTTAGTAGATTGTGATGCAGGTTAACGGTTTCAAGTCTAATTTTCAATAAAATTTAAAAAATGTTGAGTTTTTTAAGAGAATGAATAAGTCATTGTTTAGTTAACATTGAATGAGAAAGACATTTAGCCGTATTAGATAAGTTGCACTTTACCGAATGTGGACTTACTATAAATACAGCCTCTAAGTTACCCCTAAGTTATTTAAGCCTTTTTAACTTAACAAATAAACATAACATTTATATGAATCAAACCTTATGATAACCTCTAATAAAACATTAGCTCACACCCAACCGATGAGCTATCGTTTCGACTTTACTCGATTTACCCAACATCTGGTCGATGTCACCTTAACGTTCGTCGCTCATAAAGACGCACCAACCTTATGGTTGCCTGCTTGGATACCGGGCAGTTACTTAATGCGTGAGTTTGCACGCAATATCACTGCTGTGCATTATCAAACTTATGAGGACGATAAAGCTCAAAGTGGCAATATGATGCGAGCGAGCAAACTTAGCAAAAACGAGTGGCAGTTATCGGAACTAAAGTCAGGAGAGACCGTTAAGGTCACTTATGAAGTCTACTGCTATGACTTATCGGTGCGCACCGCTTATGTCGATCAACAGCGCTTGTATGGCAACTTTACCTCACTTGCGCTAGCGGTAGAAGGGCTAGAGGATTTGCAAGTTAACGTTACATTAAGTGTTCCTCAAGCTTTCTATGACTTACAACATGATAGTGACAATCAAAAACAAGTCAAAATCGCTTGTGGACTAAAACATACTCATATCCATAACGACGCCCAATATTATTACCATCTTGAAGCCGATAATTATGCCGAGTTAATTGACTATCCATTTGAGATAGCCCCACAAGACGAGTTTGATTTCATCATACACGATGACAGTCACAACACCATTGCCCATCGTTTTTATATTGCAGGTAAGCACACAGCCAATATGGGCAGACTGCAACAAGATGTGAACCACATCTGCCAAACCTATCTAAATTGGCTAGGTGATGCCCCTTTTAAAGACTACACCTTTATGACCTATGCCAGTGGCAACGACTATGGCGGGTTAGAACACATTAACTCCACCAGCCTTGTCACCCCACGTAGCGACCTGCCAACGCAACAAGAAGCCGATGAACCTAGCGAAGCGTATCAGCGCTTTTTAGGCTTATGTAGTCATGAATATTTTCACTCATGGTGGGTAAAAACCGTTCGCCCTGATGTTATGCTTGACGTGGACTTACGCCGTGAGGCTTACACGCCACTACTTTGGGTATTTGAAGGCTTTACGTCATACATTGACGACTTTATGCTACAAGCCTCAGGCGTGGTCAACAAAGACAGCTATCTTAAATTGTTGGGCGCACAGATTAACCGCTACACCCAAACTCACGGACGTCACCTGCAGAGCGTCGCAGAATCCAGCTTTGATGCGTGGATTAAGCTATACCGAGCCGATGAAAACACCGGTAACGCAGGCATTAGCTATTACAATAAAGGGGCACTTGTTGCCTTATGTTTAGACCTTACCTTAATGTCAGAAAGCGGTGGAAAATATCGTATATTCGATGTGGTCAAAGCCTTCTATGCCAAAGCTAAAGCTGAAAACATCAACCGCATCGGTATGAACAATGACAATCTTGAAGCGGTCATTGGCCAGTTTATCGACAAACAAATATGGCAAGACTTCAAAGCCCGTTATGTTGACGGCGTAGAAGAGTTACCACTCAAGCAGCTACTTGAGGCCAATGGCGTTAGTCTCAGCGTTGACGATAAAGACAACACCTTAGCGTGGGGTATTGCCGTTACCGAAACCTCAGAGGGGCTAAAAGTCAATAAAGTATTGCGCGATAGCGTGGCAAGTGAAGCAGGGCTATCAGCGAAAGACATCATAGTTGCGATTGACGGTGTTAAAGCGACCAAAAAACAACTACAAAGCGTTGCAGAGTCAACTCTTGAAGCTATTGAGTGTCATGCGTTCCGCCGTGATGAGCTAATGCTCTTTACTGTGACCAATAAAACCCAATCAGGTATCACCGCCAATCCTAGTTTAGACAAAGTGAGTTTGAGCTTAAACGAGTCAGGGTATGAGCAATGGTTGACGCCTAGTTTTCTGAAGTAGTTTGGTAAAGTAGTTTCAGTTGGTGGAGCTAATCCAGCTTTTTCGCTTGTATCTGCCCGTCTGTGTGGGGCAGTGTCTAAGGCCAGATGCGTTCCTGTTATCTCGAGACCCCCTCTAGCCCAAGTCACTGCACCTACACAGACGGGCAGGATACCGCTTCAATCTGGGCTAAACGACCTTGTTATGACAAATAATAGGAGTTTTAAAAAATCCGTTTTCCCTCAAAGCCATAACTTTGCTTTCTTTTCTCAATAGGGTCGTTAATTGTACTGGAAAAATTACTTAAACTATCAGAGTAACCTTCTTCAAAGTTCAATTTATATATGTTTGGCATTTTAATAAACTCTAACCACTCATTCTTCATCCATGAAAGAATAACTTCTTTCCCTAAAATATGAATCAAGTTAGCTAGTTGTTGGTCTGGAGTACTATAATAATATATGACAACTCGAATCGATGGCTTTTCAGCTTTATTGAATGAGAATATCTCTTCAATATAATCTTTATCGGAAGAGTCAAGAGAGTGCCCCCAAATATAAATCTCAATTGGATGCCAAAAACTAATGTCATTTTCTCCGTTCATCTTTCTGTCTTCAACTTCTGTGATTAATGACTTTGGTCTTAAGAACTGATAATCTGTATTATTGACTAATTTTTGATAATATTTAACGAATCCATAGGACTTATTTTTTTTCAACAACTCATGCTCTAAATCTGAAACACCTAACACGATTTTATTTCGTTCTTTTTCACCTGCTTTGCCATGTAAATAATAAACATCTCCTTTATAATATAGGTGCTTAACAGTAGATGAGTAATTAAAGCTGTATATGGACTCCAATTTATCTTGCAAAACTAGTGGAAGCTTTAAATTTTCTTTAGGCTCAAGTCTTTCAATAAATTGAATGTAAATAGAGAATATTTCAATAAACTTATTAAGTTGATTTTCCAATGAATTGAATATGCTTGCTTCATCTAAACGAAAAGGAACTTTATTTATATGTTTAATAAACTTAGAATTAATAAAAATTTTATCTTTATCTTCTTGCCTATCTAGGGAAATTGAAAAGAATGTAAGTATTTTTTCTAGAAATGGATGATGTATATAACTTTTATTCCTTGATACTTGTATATTTAAGTACCCAATATAAGGATTTCTCCCGTGTTTAACCCAAGAAAACTGATTTGGATTTTCATTTAAAGTATCAAAAATATAGCATAATGATTTTAAAACGATAACCATTTCATTCTCAAAGTCTATCCATGTCTCAATGCCACTATCTATATAGTGTTTAAAGTATTGATACCATCCATTATTAACGAGTCTTTCCTTTAGATATACGACTTCATTAATGGTAAGCTTAACTTCACTAGTCTTATAAAGCTTTGCAGTACAGTGGAAGAAATAGTTTTCGATTAACTGGTCAACTTCCTTTTTCTTAAGTTCTTTTTCAGTGTCACTATCTTCTATTTTAGTTGTTGCTTCTTCTAAGTCTTGTTTCTCTTTCTCTATCAAGCTTTCAAATAGTTGGTCAAAAGATAGCTCAGCCTTATCCTCACTATCTTCTATAACGCTCATTGCATGAATAAAGTGATTGTATTTTGTTGGTAAAAAGTGAGCTAAATCGAAGCCATTACCAAGTATTAATATTTTTCGTGTACCGCTCATATTATTTGCTCATTCAATTATCAAAAATTTTATTTATAAATATATTTGTATAAGTCAGTATTTACTATTTTAATTCTCACCAAACTCATCCATACCACTATCAGACGCCCATCGATATTCTGTTTCTTTAGCAATTTGCTGAGCAAGCTCAATACCATGCCGATCTGCAATAAAACCCAATGCCATATCCATGCCAGCACTGACGCCAGCAGAGGTGTAGTATTTACCATCGACCACCCAGCGGGCGTGTTTAATCCAGTTGACGCTATCAGATTGTGATGTTGCCCATTGCCACGCTATTTTATTAGATGTCGCTTGCTTGCCATCGAGTAAGCCTGCTTTCGCCAACAAAGCACTGCCCGTACAAACAGACAATACCCACTCAGCGGTATCAGCAAGTTGATGTAAGCCTTCTAAAAACTGAATATCCTTAGCCTGCTTTCGAGTGCCTAGTCCACCAACGATCAGTAAAATATCGGTAGGGTTCGGTATATTGGCAACAGAGTGAGTCGGCACGGATACACCGTGGGCATTATGAATTAACCCGCCGTTTATGGAACAAAACTGAATGGCATAGTGGTTATTAAGTCTGCCAAACATTTCAATAGGACCGAAGAGGTCTAAGGTTTCGAAGTCATCAAATATCAAAGCGGTTATATGTTGCATGAAGTTTAAGTCTCGACTTTATCTGTATTTAGCAAAGCGGGGTTGGTAAGGGCTACCTTTTGTGACGTTATACACTTTTGTACCGACAAGTAGGGTTTGAGTCAATAAGCTTTCATTGATTTCTTTTAATTTCTTTTGTTTGGTTTCACTAATTGGCTACCTAATAAATAAGTCATCATTTATGCGATTTAATAATTAAGCTTAAAAAATATACTGCATTATAAAGATTTTCTTTTAGAATTTAGGTATCATTTGATATTTTAAATTCAACCTCATACTTTGGTTAACAGCATACTATGTCATATCATCAGCCTCTACAAGGCGCGTTTTGGATGGTCATAGCAGGCTTCATGTTTGCTATTATCAATACTACCATTCAATACTTAGGTATCAACTTCGATCTAGGCTCAGGTACGGCAGTGTTATTTCAATATGGCATTGCGCTTCTGTTATTTTTGCCATTAATGCGGACAGGTACTATTCGAGCGGCGGTCAAGTCCGACTTTAGAGTGCTGCATGTTATTCGAGTGGGCTTTTCAGTCATTGGCATTCAATTGTGGACATGGGCGCTGGCGTATCCGGTACCGATTTGGCAAGGGATTGCGCTACTGATGGTATCTCCTTTATTTGCCACCGTGGGGTCGGGGCTTATCTTGCGTGAGTCGGTCAGTATGGTGCGCTGGGTCGCAACATTGATGGGTTTTATGGGGGCAATGTTGGTATTGCAGCCGTGGTCAGATGCGTTTATGTTAGCCAGCTTGCTACCATTGGCGGCGGCATTTTTTTGGGCCTGTGCCTCACTGATGACCAAATTCACTGTTAGCCACGATACGCCAAGTACCCTTGTATTTTATTTACTGGTATTAATGCTGCCGTTTAACCTGTTGTTTGGCATACCGCAGCTATCATTGCCAAGTGATTGGCATATTTGGGGAATGTTAATATTGGCAGGCGCATTAACCGCTTTCGCACAGTGGGCAATCGCTAAAGCATACTCGGTGGCGGATGCGTCTTTTGTGCAGCCCTTTGATCATATTAAGTTGCCATTGAATGTGCTGGCAGGGTTTATTGTGTTTGGCTGGGTACCACCCGGTATGCTTTGGGTAGGCTCTGCACTGATTATCGCTTCAGTGATATTTGTTACTCATTATGAGCGTCGTCGCAACCCTGTCGAGGTGTTATGGGAAGAGACGCATAGCGCAGAGTGATGCAGGATAATAAAAGATAATAGACCTCTTTCGAAACTAACATAAAAGCCTTGAAAGTATGTAGGACTGACGCATTAGGGTCTGTTGATTGGTAGCGACTGCAGAGAGGATGTAACGTCTATGCTAATGCCATCACTATCTTTTGAGTACGATCCAACATTTCAGTCATATCGACGACTTCACAGTTATATTGGCTGGCATATATTTGGGCATTTTGAGGGTTGGTAAATGCTTTTGTTCGACAGCAAAAGCAAGCCCGTACTGACTCAATCATTTGTGTGTCGCCCAGCGGAAAACTAAACCAGCAGTCATGGCAATTAAACGCTGTACCATCAAATTCAATCTCAATTTTAGTATTGTTAATAGGGTCGACGGTACGAATGGTAGCGGATTTTCCTACGAGCTTGGTAATAAAAAAAGCATCCCAAATACACCAAGCGAAAACATTTGCGGATGACCATTCAATAACGTGTTCAGTGGCATTATTATTTTTATCATCAATATAATGAGAATTTTGGCATCCGAAACAGGACGTTATCCTGCCAGCATGACTGTCAATACATAATGATGCGTGAGTGCTATCTTGCATGATGAGTTGATAGTCTTGTGTTATCGGAGATAACCCTTGCGAAAACTGCTCGTATAAACGTTGTAAGCTTTGTTTTGCAATAGGTTTTAGCGTTTTTATATCGTCAATTAATAAGTGATATAGACTTTTGGAGCTATCAACAGCTAGTACTTCCATAAATATTTTCCAGTATATAAAATGTTATAACATAACATTTTATATACTGGTTTATCGTGATGCAACTAAAAAAAGCTTCTCGGTTGTGAATACACCTTTAAAGTCAGCGTATCGGTAGAGATAAACTGGTAAGAACGTCTGACTGACTAAAGCCTTTTATTAAAACTCACATACGCCTAAATAAACGCCTTAATAAACGTTATCTCAATCCCAACTCTTTCAAGCGTTTGTCATTTAAATGCACCCGCACAAACTCGCCCACACCCAAGTCGCCTAATTCAAACCCAGCTACCGACCAGCGGATAAGTCGCAAGCAGGGTAGGCCAACATGCGCAGTCATCCGTCTAACCTGTCGATTTTTGCCTTCATAAATGGTCATCATCAACCATGAGTCAGGCACACTTTTACGCTCGCGTATGGGCGGATCTCGTTGCCACAGTGGCATGGGTAGCTCGTCTTCGCTTAGGTGTTTGACTTCAGCAGGTAGCGTCTTGCCATCTTTTAACACAATGCCGTCTCGTAGCTGAATCAATTGTTCTTGAGTTGGTATGCCTTCGACTTGCACCAGATAAGTTTTACCCTGTTTGCGACCTTGATTGGCTTTCGGTGGATGGGTGATGGCTTTATTGACTTGACCGTCGGAGGTCAAGATAAGCAGTCCTTCACTGGTGGCGTCTAATCGACCTGCCACCCGCAACGTTTTATCAGTAAAGAACTGTGACAGTGGTGCAAATTTATTATTAGCATCGTCACTAAACTGGCTTTGTACGCCGTAGGGTTTGTTAAAGAGGATGACAGATGGCATATATATTTCGAATAGTTGAAAGAATAGGTCAAGTTTACCATGACCTAAACGTTAAGTTTGAATGGGAGGAGCGGTTTAGCCCAGATTGTAGCGGTAGCTTAGTAGGGTACGTGGCTGACAGCGCCTTGTACAAGGGCGGTATCGAGACAACAGGAACGCAATTGTGCTTAGGCGCTGTGCCACGTAAACTACTCACTACAAGTGGAAAGCTGGATAAGCTACATAATGAATGTCATAAAATTTGAGTCGCCAAATTAAAGCTAAAGCGAGGCTATCGCATCATTAAACGTGGTGCTTGGACGCATGACACTTTCTGCTAACGATTCGTTAGGCAAATAATAGCCCCCAATATCAACTGGGTTCCCCTGAATATCATTTAACTGCTTGATAATAGACTCTGCATTACTAGAGAGTGTTTGAGCAAGTGGTGTAAATTGCGCTTTTAGCGCATTGTCTTGGTCTTGCTCGGCTAATTCCTGCGCCCAATACAGTGCCAGATAAAAATGACTGCCACGAGTGTCTAACTCGCCTACTTTACGAGAGGGAGATTTATTATTTAATAAAAGTGTTTCGGTAGCTTTATCAAGCGTATCAGATAACACTTGTGCTTTAGTATTGTCATGCTTTTCCGCCAAGTACTCCAGCGCTACTGCCAAGGCTAAAAACTCGCCTAAGGAATCCCAACGTAAGTGATTCTCTTTGAGTAACTGCTTGACATGCTTAGGCGCTGAGCCACCGGCACCGGTTTCAAACAAGCCGCCACCCTTCATCAAGGGAACAATAGATAGCATTTTTGCGCTCGTGCCCAGCTCTAGAATAGGGAACAAGTCAGTGAGGTAATCACGCAACACATTGCCTGTGACAGAGATAGTATCTTTGCCATTGACTAGACGTTCAAGGGTATAGTGAGTGGCGTCCTTAACCGACATGATGCTAATATCTAAATCACGGGTGTCATAGTCTTTTAAATAACGCTCAACTTTCTTGATAAGCTGCGCATGGTGTGGGCGGTTTTTATCAAGCCAAAAAATAGCGGGTGTGTTACTGGCTTTAGCACGAGACACTGCTAGCTTGACCCAGTCTTGAATAGGGGCGTCTTTGACTTGAGACATACGCCAGATATCACCTGTCTCTACGCTGTGCTCAGTTAATACCTTACCATCCGCATCTATCATGCGAACCATACCATCCGTTGTCATCTGGAATGTCTTGTCATGCGAACCATATTCTTCCGCTTTTTGTGCCATTAAACCTACGTTGGGCACCGTACCCATTGTGGTCGGATCAAAAGCACCATGCTCTTTACTAAATGCGATGACTTCTTGATAAAGGCCGGCATAGCTACTGTCTGGGATGACCGCTTTAGTGTCATGTAGCTTACCGTCAGGACCCCACATTTGACCGCCACTGCGAATCATCGCTGGCATAGATGCATCAACAATAACATCACTGGGTACATGGAGGTTGGTAATCCCTTTATCAGAATCGACCATTGCCAAAGCGGGGTTGCTTTTATATATTGAATTAATATCGCCTTCAATCTCTTCGCGTTGTTCTACGGGCAACTCTTCAAGTTTAGAAAGCAGATTGGCAAACCCATAATTGACATTCACATCCAGAACTTTGAAGGTATCGCCATACTTCTCAAATAACTCTTTAAAATAAACTCTAACCGCCTCCCCGAATATGATGGGATCAGAGACTTTCATCATGGTCGCTTTTAGGTGCAATGAAAGCAGTATGCCAGATTTTTTGGCATCGGCGACTTGTTCTTCCAAAAATGCTGTTAGCGCCGTTTTACTCAAAATAGAGGCATCGACAATCTCGCCTTCAAGCAGAGGTGCTGGAGATTTAAGCTCGGTAACGTTGCCATCTTTACCAATAAACTCAATACGATACTCAGTCGCTTTTTCAATGGTAATAGATTGTTCAGTAGCCGCAAAGTCGCCTGAACTCATGGTAGCAACATGAGTTTTGGAGTCAGGAGACCACTTGGCCATGGAATGTGGATGGCTTCTTGCAAAAGCTTTGACCGCTTTTGGTGCCCGTCTATCAGAGTTACCCTCACGCAGTATCGGGTTTACCGCACTGCCTTTAATTTTGTCGTATCGTTTACGAACGTCTTCGTCCTCATCACTCTTGGGATGGTCAGGGTAATCAGGTAAGGCATAGCCTTTACTCTGTAACTCTTTAATAGCCGCTTTTAATTGCGGAATAGACGCACTGATATTAGGCAATTTAATAATATTCGCTTCAGGCTCATTAACCAGCTTACCTAAGTGTGCTAGGGCGTCATGAATACGTTGTTCTTCGGTCAAATAATCAGCAAAAGAGGCAATAATTCGTCCCGCCAGTGAAATATCACTGGTTTCGATATCAACATTTGCTGTTTGAGCAAAGGCCTTAACAATAGGCAAGAAAGATAGGGTGGCAAGAGCGGGGGCTTCATCGGTTTTTGTATAAATAATTTTTGACATTATGATTGTCTATTCCTTTAGCAAGTTGTTAATTAAAAATTCGAAAGGTAGGTCAATAGCGATATGATATTAATGCAAAGATTTAAAACTAGAGTCGTTTAATAACTCACATAGGTATTTTAGTAGAGACGCTTAAGACTGGTATAAAAGTTTAATGAGTTAAAATTTAGCTTAATTATATCATTTAACTTGCTTTTGAGGGAATTGGAAACGCTTATGACACGTTAACCGACTACACATTCGATACGATGTCAATATAGTATAATGAACGAGGTGTCACTTGTTTACTATAATGACTGATATTAATTTATATTAAACTATTTAGAGCATTTTTAACTAAAAAATGCGTTTAATACAAATCCATTTAATACATTGATAAGTTTGAGTGTTTAAGTTTGACAATAAACAACACCCCAAGAATCTACTGACTCTTGGGGTGTTGTTTATTGTCTCATTTTGACTCAAAAGTTGGTCATAATTTAACTCATAACCTGTATTCACAACCTATGGTTGACTATTTTTATCTATAATAAGCCACTACTTCGTTAAAATTAGGATTAAATAGAATGACTATTCAACCTGCGCTTTTAACTTGATGGTGTCTCGTATTGACTCATTTTATTCAAAAAATCATTCAACGTTAGCTTATGAATACAGGTTCTGATTATCGTCCAATCATAAAGACTTTTAATACAGTAGACCTATTAATGAATAAGTTAGCTACTGATTTAACTAAGTTAATTACAGTGTGGCTAGTGTGTCATTAAGCAATTTGCTCGGGCGCATGACACTTTCTGCTAACTTTTCATCAGCGAGGTAATAGCCCTTAAGATCTACAGGCTTACCTTGAACGTCATTTAGTTCTTTAATAATGGCCGCTTCATTACTGATTAGTTTATCGGCAAGCGTGGCAAATTGTGCTTTTAAATCTGCGTCTTGATCTTGTGCGGCAAGCTCTTGTGCCCAGTACATTGCTAGATAGAAGTGACTACCACGGTTATCAAGCTCACCTGTTTTACGTGAGGGTGATTTGTTATTTGAGAGTAGTTTTTCTGTCGCTTTGTCAAGAGAGTCGGCCAGTACTTTCGCTTTGGCATTATTATCGTTTTTAGACAAATGCTCTAAAGATTCAGTCAATGCCAAGAATTCGCCTAGTGAATCCCAACGTAAGTGGTTTTCCTCAAGCAGCTGTTGAACGTGCTTAGGTGCAGAACCGCCTGCACCAGTCTCAAACAAACCACCGCCTTTCATCAAGGGTACAACGGACAACATTTTGGCACTGGTGCCTAATTCTAGAATTGGGAATAAGTCGGTTAGGTAGTCACGTAGGATATTCCCTGTGACCGAGATGGTATCAAGACCTCGAGCAACGCGCTCTAAGGTATAACGCATTGCCCGAACCTGCGACATAATTTTTATTTGTAGACCTTCGGTATCATGGTCTTTTAGGTAGGTTTCAACTTTTTTAATTAATTCATTTTCATGGGGTCTATAAGGATCTAACCAGAATACGGCTGGCGTATTTGATTCACGGGCACGGCGCACCGCAAGTTTAACCCAGTCTTGAATAGGCGCATCTTTGACTTGACACATACGCCAAATATCACCCTCTTCCACCCGTTGCTCAAGTAAGACCTCATCGGTATTAATGTCCACAATACGAGCCATGCCTGCATCACTAGACTCAAAGGTCTTATCGTGAGAGCCATATTCCTCAGCTTTTTGTGCCATTAGGCCAACGTTAGGTACAGTGCCCATGGTTGTTGGATCAAAATTACCATGCCATTTGCAGAAATTAATCATCTCTTGATAAATACGAGCAAATGTAGACTCCGGCATGACGGCTTTACAATCATATAAGTTGCCATCGGCACCCCACATTTTACCCCCATTACGAATCATAGCGGGCATTGAGGCATCGACAATAATGTCACTTGGCGAATGGAAATTAGTGATGCCTTTTGCAGAGTCAACCATCGCTAGGCGTGGGCGATGCTCTTGACAGGCATGTAGATCGCGTTCAATTTCCTCACGCTTTGAGGTGGGTAGGTTTGATATTTTATCGTACAAGTCTGCCATACCGTTATTAACGTTAATGCCTAACTCATCGAACAGATCACCATGCTTCTCGAATGCGTCTTTGTAATAAATTTTAACGGCATGTCCAAATACAATCGGGTGCGACACTTTCATCATGGTCGCTTTTACATGCAGTGAAAACAGAATGTCTGCTTCTTTACAATCTTGCATTTCACGCTCATAAAAATCTAATAGCGATTTTTTGCTCATGAACATAAGGTCGATGATTTCTTTGTCTTGTAACGCTATTTCTGGTTTTAATACCTTCTTAGTGCCATCATCAGCCAACAGCTCCATCCGCACGGTACGGGCTTTATCTAGGGTCATCGACTGTTCGCCATGGTAGAAGTCGCCACTATGCATATGAGACACGTGGGTGCTTGACCATTGTTTCCATTCGCCCATTGAGTGAGGATGTTTGCGAGCAAAGTTTTTTACTGCTTTAGGCGCACGGCGGTCTGAGTTACCTTCACGTAAAACAGGATTGACCGCACTGCCTAACGCCTTACCATAACGCTTACGAATCTCTTTTTCTTCGTCTGTTTGTGGATCTTCTGGAAAATCAGGCACAGCGAACCCTTTGCTTTGTAGCTCTTTAATACAGGCTTTAAGCTGCTGAACAGATGCACTAATGTTTGGTAATTTAATAATGTTAGTATCTGGATCCTGCGTTAATCGTCCCAGCTCAGCAAGATTGTCAGGAACCCGTTGTTCTTCAGTTAAATAATCGGGAAATTCAGCCAATACTCGTGCTGCAACAGAGATATCACTTGTTTCAACCGAAACGCCTGCTGTTTTGGTAAATGCTTTAACAATAGGCAGGAATGAGAAGGTGGCTAGGGCTGGCGCTTCGTCGGTTTTTGTATAAATAATTTTTGACATAGGTTTTATTTTATCCCTTTAGGTTATAGTTGATAGAGGTTCTTAATTATTATCTAATAATACAATATAAAAATGGACTGTGCGGTTAAATCGAATAAATAAGAAGCAAAAATAAACAAAGTCTCTTATTAAAAAGTTTCTTATTAAAAAGTCTCTTATTAAATGTGAAACTGAATAGAGCATCGCCTTGGTTGAATCTGCCCTATACATAATTATATCATTTAACCTAACTTAACTTAAAGTGACTTGCCGGCGCTATATAGTCATAAGCCTATCGTAAATGTTAACTAAAAATCCAGACAAATGTTACCTAATGTGGTTGGATAGATAAACTCTGTAACAGTTGTAGCTAGTCATCTAGCGTACTATGCTATTTTTTTACACCATACCTACCGAAGTGTTACCTTATAGGGACAATACAATTAGGTACTATAAAGGTTAGTTTAGTGTTTTATTAGTATTCGAAAATGAATGTTTTAATACTTGCTAGGGCCTGTATATAATTCACATATTAGCCTTAAAGGCACCAGAGAGATCTATTAGGTTAGACTATAAAAACTGCCATTATTTCATTATATATATAAGATAGAGACTTTGTTTATTATACTTTGGCGATCTATCGGAGATAGTTTTATAAATTTGTTAGGTTAAGTGTTAATGTTTTAACTTTGTTTTAACAGTTTTTATTCATGTTTTTGCCCCTGTTTCTATCAATACTTCTTTCACTATTACCTAATAATTAATACCTGACTTATGACTTATTCCTATGCGCTGACTCAAGATACCGATTGGCAAAATCGCCCCAAATGGCAAGTGCCAGATACACCCTTTATGTCATTTAAATATTGGCAAGCCCTTACTCATACGGGTGCCATTGGTGCAGAGTCAGGCTGGGTACCTTTGTATGTTCTTATCTATAAAGATGATATCAATGCGCCTGTTGCAGTAATGCCGTTATTTATTAAAGGCCATCATCAAGGTGAATACGTATTTGATCATGCATGGGCGGAGGCTTATGCTCGTTATGGTGTCGATTATTACCCTAGATTAGTGACCAGTGTGCCGTATACACCAGTGAGTGGAGGGCGGTTTTGGCTAGCTGAAGGCGCAACGCTAGATAACGACATTTGGCAAACTGCAATAGCCGCAATAGACGAAGTAGCCAAGCAAACTGGCGCCTCAAGCTGGCATGGTTTATTTATCGAACCTGAGCAAGTTGAAATAAGTAAATCGTTACCCAGAACACTATCTAAGCATCAGTTATTGGAACGCCAAGGCTGTCAGTTTTTATGGCACAATCAAAATTTAACCCAGCTAGATTGCGATGGTAAGCCTCAGCCCTTTGATAGTTTTGAGGACTTTTTGTCTACCTTGACTGCTAAAAAGCGCAAAAATATTCGAGCCGAACGTAAGAAAATAGCCAAGCAAAAATTACGTTGCCAGATTAAAAAAGGTAATGAAATCACAGAGCGTGACTGGGAGATTTTCTATCAATGCTATGCCATGACCTACGCTGTACGTGGTCGTTATCCATACTTAAATCAAGACTTCTTTGATGAAATAGCTCAAGCCATGTCAGACAATCTAATGCTGGCACAAGGGATAGATGAGACTGGCAATATCATAGCCAGTAGCTTGTTTTTTTATGATGCTCCTACGCAGCCCAATGCAACGTTATATGGGCGTTATTGGGGCTCACTAGAGGAGTATGATAGTTTGCACTTTGAGCTGTGCTACTATCAAGGTATCGAGTTTGCGATCGAGCAAGGTTTGCATAATTTTGACCCCGGTACCCAAGGCGAGCACAAGCTTATTCGAGGCTTTGTGCCGACTAAGACCTACTCTTTACATCGTATTTATGATGATCGATTTGAACCCGCTATTGTCAAGTTCTGTGAGCAAGATCGCGACTATATGTATCAATATCGCAGGCAAGCTCATGAATCATTGCCATTTAATATTGATAATATGCCTCAGTTTAAAGGCTGAGCCAAAATTACCATTCATTAAGTTAAATTTTAATAAAACTTTTTAGCTAGCCTCTTTTCCCTAAGCCTTCATGCCGTATCCGATTATGCAACTCAATCAATCTAATAAAACTTGAAATACTGTTTTTAGTTTAAAGGACAATCAAACAATGGTCGCAGGGTCTAAACTTAGGGATAACAAAAATCTCTTGTCAGAAGAAACCCTACTTTGGCTAACCTCCGACGGTTCATTGACGGCGTTATTAGAAAATAAAGCCGGTCAACCTTTAAAAGTCGAGCGCACCTTTGAAGGTTATCGTCCGTTAACACTGCCTCAAAAAAAACAGTTGGGTTATAAAGGGTACCAACTGAATCGTCCTATGCTGGCATGGGTGCGTGAGGTATTACTCTATGGCAATGCTACTATGCCGTGGGTGGCTGCGCAAAGTGTATTTCCGCTGACAAGCTTAGCGGGGGAGGCGAGACGGCTTAAATATTTGCAGGGTACGCCTATTGGATATGTGATGTTCAAGCGACAGGCGACCTTGCCGAGTCAAAGAGTGATACAGTTGACACCACAAGGTTGGCGACGAAGTACAGTCTATCAGTGGCAGCATAGACAGATATTAATTAGTGAAACCTTTTTGCCAGAATTTTTTAGCTAAAAAGCCTATAAAGTTGCAGATAGCTTATTTGGGTATTTTTAAGAATCAGCGAAACCTTAAAAACGCCATATTCGGGCGGCGTTTTTGTCTATTTTCAGCCTAATTTCATGTTACACTTATTGCCTAATGTGCGAAGTTGCCACCCCCTTAAAATATCTCGTTAAGTGAGGCTAAGTACCTACTTAGACTGGACTTATAGGTTTTAAGATTGAGAATAGACGGTCGGTTGGTTCAGCGCTTGTATTTTTTATATGTCAGCGATGACTTATTTATAGGAAAACAATATGTTTAAAGATATTAGTATTAAAGATTATGACCCAGATTTATATCAAGCCATGGTGTCAGAAACCGAGCGTCAAGAAAGCCATATCGAGCTTATCGCTTCAGAAAACTATTGCTCATCAGCAGTCATGGAAGCGCAAGGGTCAGATCTAACCAACAAATATGCCGAAGGTTACCCTGGAAAACGCTATTACGGCGGTTGTGAATATGTTGATATCGTTGAGCAATTAGCGATTGACCGTGCCAAAGAGCTATTCGGTGCTGAATATGCCAACGTGCAGCCGCATGCCGGTAGTCAAGCGAACTCAGCAGTATTTTTAGCGCTATTAGATGCTGGCGATACTGTATTAGGTATGAGCCTTGATGCGGGTGGTCACTTAACACATGGCGCTCATGTGAACTTCTCTGGTATT
This sequence comes from Psychrobacter sp. CX97, assembly GCF_057396285.1. Lineage (NCBI taxonomy): Bacteria > Pseudomonadati > Pseudomonadota > Gammaproteobacteria > Moraxellales > Moraxellaceae > Psychrobacter > Psychrobacter sp. CX97. The sequence continues at coordinate 28,046 of NZ_JBXYJE010000013.1, forward strand.
AACTATAATGCCGTACAATATGGCTTAGTCGAAGAAACGGGTCTCATCGATTATGATGAAGTAGAGCGTTTGGCACAAGAGCACAAGCCAAAAATGATTATTGCAGGTTTTTCAGCGTATTCACAAGTTGTTGATTGGCAACGTTTCCGCGATATCGCCGACAAAGTTGGCGCTTACTTCTTTGTGGATATGGCGCATGTGGCAGGCCTAGTAGCCGCTGGCGTTTACCCAAGCCCAGTACCTTTTGCAGATGTGGTAACAACAACAACTCATAAAACCTTGCGTGGCCCTCGTTCAGGTTTAATTTTATCTCGTGATGATAAGCTGGCTAAAAAGTTAAATTCAGCTGTATTCCCAGGCAACCAAGGTGGCCCGTTAATGCACGCCATTGCTGCAAAAGCGGTTTGCTTCAAAGAAGCCTTACAAGATGATTTTAAAACGTACCAGCAGCAAGTGGTTAAAAACGCACAAGCAATGGCAAAAGTTATTCAAGAGCGTGGCTATGATATTATCTCTGGTGGTACTGAAAACCACTTAATGCTTATCAGCTTAGTGAAGCAGGAAATGACGGGTAAAGAAGCTGATAAATGGCTAGGCGATGCTGGTATTACGGTCAATAAAAATGCCGTACCGAATGATCCTAAATCCCCGTTCGTCACTTCAGGTATTCGTATTGGAACACCTGCTATTACTACTCGTGGCTTTAATGAGGCACAATCTAGCGAGTTAGCGGGCTGGATTTGTGATGTATTAGACAGTCGTGGTGATGAGCAAGTTATCGCTGATACCCGTAAAAAAGTACAGGCTATTTGCAAAGAATTGCCAGTATACGAAAGCAATCAATAGTTATTACCAGTAGTTATTACCAGTAGTTACTAATAGCTACTGAGCTTATATCATAATAGTTTGCTAATAAAACCGCTTAGATAATCGTTTAAGCGGTTTTATTATTTTCAACAACGAAATATAAATAGAGAAGTCTGATGCGACTTAAAATACACGCTCTATATCATGTCGATTTTGAACATCTTAGCTATATAAAACAATGGGCGGATGAACGAGGTTATAGCATTTCAACCACCCGTTTTTATGATAATGACGCTTTACCAGATCAAAATAGCTTTGATTGGCTTATCATTATGGGTGGGCCAATGGGGGTACATGACAATGTTGAATTTCCTTGGTTAATCGAAGAAAAGGAGTTCATAGAACAGGCTATAAAAGCGGGTAAAACTATTTTGGGCATTTGCTTAGGCGCACAGCTGATTGCCGATTGTCTAGGTGCCAAAGTTGAACCGTCAGGGATCAAAGAAATAGGTTGGATGCCTATTGAGTTAACTGAGGCGGGCAAGCAGCATTATTTATTACAGGATTTGCCAAAACAGGCGTTTAATGTCTTTCATTGGCATGGTGATGGGTTTGATTTGCCAAAAGGCGCGACACCTATTGCTCAGTCAAAGTTTTGGAACAACCAAGGGTTTATTTACCAAAATGAAACTCATAAAAAGCTGAATACATGGGTAATGGGTTGGCAATGTCATTTTGAAGTGACCCCTAAAAGTATGCAGGATATGGTTCAAAAGGGTAAGGACTATTTAAATGACTCACTATTAACCCATCCTGAATCGGTTCAAACAGCGGAAGAGATTCTTGAGTTAGGTAAACAGTTCATTCATGATAATAATACTTGGCTGACTACAATTTTGAATCGTATGGTAGATTGTCAAAAGAACTAAATAGGCAACTAAAATTATTTAATGTATAGGTAATTCATACAGAGAGAATCAGTCGGTTTAATAAACTGTCCTAGTACTTAGAGAGTAAGAAGTTAGAGAGTAAGAAGTTAGAGAGTAAGAAGCTAGAGAATAAGAAGCTAGAGAATAAGAAGCTAGGTTAAATCTCATAACCTAAACTCTTTATGCAAAACATTCTAGATATAGACAGGTTTAAAGAGTGACTAAATACCCTACATAAACGGTAGGTTTACAAAGATCTGAAGTACCGTTGCATTGACAATATCCACGAAGAATGCCCCGACCATAGGTACAATCAGGAAGGCTTTTGGCGAGGCCAAATAGCGATCGGTGACCGCTTGCATATTGGCAATAGCCGTTGGTGTTGCTCCCATACCAAAGCCGCAATGACCCGCTGCTAAGACAGCTGAATCATAATCTTTACCCATGATTCTAAAGGTAATCAAATATACATAGGCAATCATGACTAGAGTTTGTACAATCAGAATAATAAGTACTGGGCCTGCCAGATCCGTTAATTGCCATAATTTTAAAGACAAAAGCGCCATCGCTAGAAATAAACTTAAAGACGCGTTACCGATCACATCAATGGCTCGGTCGAACATATCAAAGTCAAATACCATCGTTAGCACATTACGGATTATGACACCGCCAGCCAATGCCCAAACGAATGTGGGTAAATCAAACCAAGTCCCTTCGCCAACAACCGTCATAATTTCGGCGAAAGCTAAAGCGGCCGCAAACAAAGCTAACGACTCAATAGTAGAGGAAGCCGTGATTAGGCGGATATTATCTGGTTTCTCAAAAATCTCTTTATCTCTATGAACGTCATCTTCATTGTGTTTGGTGCTATACAGCGATTGTTTACCAGCCAATATCTCTGTTTCACTAGGATTTGGATTCTCAGGGGTTGGCTTAACGCCTAATTGATTAATGAGTCGACGGGCTACTGGACCACCGATTACCCCACCAGCAACCAGACCATAGGTAGCAACGGCAATGCCTAAGGTGGTTGCACCAACTACGCCATATTGCTCCTCTAGCGTAATACCCCAAGCACCCGCTGTGCCATGACCCCCTGTTAGGGCGATGGAACCTGTCACTAGTCCTAATAAGGGATCAAGTCCAAGTATACTCGCCATGGAAACACCGACAATGTCCTGTATAACGATGAAGGCGGAGACGACAGCGGTAAAGATTAATAACGGTGTGCCCCCTGCTTTTAATCGTCCAAAGTCAGCACTTAAGCCGATGGATGCGAAGAACATTAGCATACAGGCAGTTTGTAACTCTTGCTGAAAGTTAAAGCTATAGCCCCAAAACAAATTAAGAGCATATACAATAATAGCGGCTACCAAACCCCCTGCCACAGGCTCTGGAATATTAAAATCTTCTAAAAAATTAATTTTTTTTAACCAAAAATCGGCCAAGTAGCAAGACTAAGGTGGCTAATATTAAGGTATAGTAGCCATTTAAAGTGACTTCCATCAGTAGCTCCTTTATAAATATAGTAAAAAGAATAAATATAGTTACTAATAAATTACAGCTGCCAAAAAAGCTACTAATAAAAACGTACTAAGAAAAAAGCTGCCTTAATTTGGAATGGAGTAAGTATCCTTTTAAATCAAAGTTTGCTTAACAGGGTTTATATTTTCAGTAATACTAAATTATTATCTAATATTTGATTTGACATATAGCAGCCAAATAAAATAGGAGCCAAATAAAACTAGGAGTTAAATGAAATAGGAGGCAAATAAAATATAGCCTGTCAGCAAAATAAACTGAGTTCAAAGAATAGGTCTGACCGAGTGTTAAGCCTGTGCTAGGGTAAAAGATAAAGCTAATTTGATCATAAGAAATACATAATCAGTAGAAAAGATTTAAATAGGGCTGAAATTGTAGAATAATAGCAACTTTTTAGTATAGTAGGTAAGTTAACATTATGATTCATAAGGTAAAAACAAACCGTCATCCGAATAGGGTTAGAAAACCAATCGGCGTGTGTGTAGAGAGGCATAGAGAAAATGAATAGTGAATAATGATATTAAAAAACGCCAGCAAAAGCTGACGTTCTATATTTTATTTTATATCTTCTATATGTTATATAAAGTTTCTATATGTTATATAAAGTAATGATGGGTAATCATTGAGCACTAGCAAAAATTTTTGTCTTATTCATTAACCACGAACCTCACCATGACCATATACTATCCACTTTTGGGAGGTTAAACCATTTAGACCCACTGGGCCCCGGGCGTGAATCTTATCGGTTGAAATACCAATCTCGGCACCTAGCCCATATTCAAAGCCATCTGCAAAACGACTTGAAGCATTAATCATCACACTGGCTGAATCGACTTCACGGATAAAACGCTGCGACTTGCTGTAGTTATCAGTAATGATGACATCGGTATGATGACTTCCATGGGTGTTAATATGGGCGATGGCGTCATCTAAGCCATCAATAACTTTGATAGCAAGAATAGGGGCTAAGTACTCAGTATCCCAATCCTCATCATTGGCATCACTTAAATGTCCTGCAAGCTTGGCGTTGTCTTTTAAGATGGCTTTAGCATTAGAGTTTAAACGTAGCTGCATGGCATCATCTGCCTCAACGATTGCTTCAGCAATTTTAGGCAGCAGTTTATCAGCGACGTTTGTATCAACCAGTAAGGTTTCCATCGTATTACAAGTGCCATAACGATGGGTTTTAGCATTTACACTAACTTCTACTGCAATTTTAGGATCGGCATCGCTATCAATAAACGTATGGCAGTTACCATCTAAATGCTTAATAACGGGTACTTTTGCATCTTGACTGATACGTTTAATAAGCCCTTTACCACCTCGAGGTACGATCACGTCTACATAATCTGTCATAGTAATCAGTTCGCCGACAGCAGCACGGTCGGTCGTTTGTAATACTTGGACGCCATATTCAGGAAGTCCTGATTCTTTTAGTCCCTCTAAGATACATTTAGCAATAGCTTGATTTGAGTTAAATGCTTCAGAACCGCCACGCAGTATAATGGCATTTCCTGATTTAAGGGCTAGAGAGGCGGCTTCTAAGGTCACATTAGGACGTGATTCATAAATCATGCCTACCACCCCTAAAGGCACACGCATTTTACCCAGCTGGATGCCAGAAGGGCGAAATGTCATATCAGTTACCTCACCAATCGGATCAGGCAGGTTCGCCACATCTTTTAAACCTTGTAGCATGGATTCAAAGCGGGATTCGTTTAGCTCTAGGCGGTCAAGTAGGGCAGCGTCTAAATTATTTTTATCGCCGTTATCCATATCAGTTTTATTGGCGGCTAAGATATCTGCTTTTGACTGTTGAAGTTTGTCATGGATGGTCAATAGGGCTTTGTTTTTTACTCCTGTATTGGCAGCTGCCAGAAATCTCGATGCTTCTCTGGCCTGTTTGCCTACTTGATGCATGTAGCTTTTAATATTCGTAATATTCTGTGTCATTAGTTATCCCTAAGTAAGTCAACGTATTTGAGATAGATTAGCTTATAATTGAGTCATAAATTTGCTATTTAACATAAAACAAATATCCATAATAGTAAAGGGCATGTAACGGGGAGTAACTAGCAGTAAAATAAAGTATTCGTACAATCAGAGTTATTTTAACTATCGGGATTTTAAACATTTGGTCTTCAAGCTTAATGATAACTAAATACTCCTTGCATATAACTTACAAACCGTCACAAACTTTTTCCAAACTAGGCTAATAAGTGCATTTTAGAGTTTGTAAAGTGTCATATTATAGTTTGTAAAGTATCACTGTAAAACATGAGATTCTTTATGAAATAAACGGTATAGACTTCAAATGAGAGAGGTAATCATATGCGTACACTAAATGTATCATTATTTTCAAAGTTAGTTTTAGTTTCGGCATTAGGTATCGGTGTTGCTGCTTGTAGTTCTCAAAAAGAGGATGCAGAGGCTCGCGGCGATATTGAAACGCAGAGCACACCCCAAGACCAAATTGTGGAAGATCAACTCGAGCAAAATCAAGCGGGTAAAATGCAAAACGATATGCCAAATGACTCTGATATGCCTAATACCTCTAATGATGCTCCTAATGCCTCTGATGAATCAAATGAAGCTAGTGAATCTAAGAGTATTAATGATGCCGCAGTTAGCGAAATTGATAATGTTGATAATGCTGATGTTGTTGATGGCACTGAGAAAGAAGAAAATATTTCGACCTATTAATTTGTCCATTACGCTCTATAGTGGTTAATCTTTTAGTAATTAGTTTTTAATCTATAAATTATCTATAAGTTGCGTTAAGTTCACTTAGGGTTTGTTATAGTAATTAATACGTATCACTCCTAATATTGCCAATATGGTTAGGGTTAGCCCTTACCATATTGGTATTTTTTTAAAGGCGTATTGACGATTGCTGTAGAAATGTCTTATTACAAAATTTTTTTATTAAGAGTTAATATTTTTTGGCGATAGAGTGGCATTAAACGGTATAAATTATTTTGGTCTACACCGATAGCTTAAGTTGCTATAATATAAATCCAACTTCTGTTTTAAATTACTATGGATCAACCCTTTCATTATGCCGCTAAATACATCAGATCGCTCAATTGCCCTAGATTTGCAAAATATTCATAAGAGCTTTGGCTCACTTGAGGTATTAAAAGGTGTGTCACTCACAGCATATGATGGCGATGTCATCTCTATATTAGGCTCATCAGGATCTGGTAAGTCAACACTTTTACGCTGTATCAATTTACTGGAAAGTCCAAGTCAAGGTAGTATTACTTTAGGTAATGAGTCACTGGAATTGGTCGCTGATAAATCGGGTAACTTGCGTGCTGCAAATAAAAAGCAGCTAGAAAGCTTTCGAGCGAGAATAGGTTTTGTATTTCAAAACTTTAATCTATGGCCGCATAAAACCATCATAGATAACATTATCGAAGGGCCTACCCAAGTCTTAAAAATTAGCAAAGATCAGGCGATAAGCGACGCTGAAGCGCTGCTAAACAAAGTCGGTTTATTTGATAAAAAAGATGCCTATCCGGCTAATTTATCAGGTGGTCAGCGCCAACGTGTTGCGATTGCTCGCGCATTGGCAATGAATCCTCAAGTATTATTATTTGATGAGCCAACATCAGCGCTAGATCCTGAATTGGTCAATGAAGTACTGGCAGTAATGCGTGATCTTGCTGCCGAGGGGCGTACTATGTTAATTGTGACGCATGAAATGCGCTTTGCGCGCGATGTGTCGACTCAAGTGGTTTTTTTGCATCAAGGGCGTATTGAAGAGATGGGCACACCCCAGCAAATTTTTGATAACCCAACCTCAGTGCGGGTGCGTGAATTTATGGCATCGCATCGTGCAGATGCTAATACGATACCACCTGCCACTTCTGAGGCTTTAATATTAGATTAAGTCGTCTATTGTGTTATTTATATCTATTAAGTGGTATTGAGTAGAGGTAAGCATTGATGTTCAATGCTTACCTCTTTTTTTAAATATAGTTTGAGACACGCTAGCAAACGTTAGTGACAAAATTATGACCAATCAATCGAAATAGTTTGTTTTTACAACCACCGTAAGGTATTATTTTTGTATATAAACTTTGCTCAATCATTATTGTTACTCCTATTCTTGACAAATATAGTCATTTTAAGACTTGCTAACAATTTATAGTCTGCTCTGTGATATCGACTTAATTACCTTTGGTCGGTTACTAGCAGATTAATTATGTTGCGCAAAAGTTAATGAATAATTTAAGCCACATTTGGCTATGGAGAAAGAAAGTATGAATTTTTTAAACACCCCGCTATGGAGTACAAAGCCAGTGAGTAAAAAGCTATCTCGTACGATGTTGTCTTCCATTGCTGTAGCAAGCATCGTTAGTTTAGTAGGATGTTCCCAACCCGCTGATGAGACGACAGCCCAAGACGAGGGGGCGGCCTCTACCAGTGAAGCAAAAACTATTCGCATTGCAACAGAGGGTGCGTACCCCCCATTTAACTATACCAACAATGATGGTTCTTTAGGCGGCTTTGATATCGATGTGGCAAATGCTGTGTGCGCGCATATGAAAGCAGAGTGTGAAATAGTTGCCCAAGATTGGGACGGTATTATCCCTGGTCTTTTAGCTAATAAATATGACGCTATTGTAGCGGGTATGTCCATCACACCTGAGCGTTTAGAAAAAGTAGACTTCTCTGAACCTTACTTTAAAAATACGATGGTATGGCTTGCTAAAAATGATGGTAGTTTTGATCCAAATAATATTTCAGGAAAGGATTTAGGCGGACAGCGCTCAACGACATTAGGCGCTTATCTACAAGATAATTATGATGGTCAAAATGGCAACACTGTTAACTTATATGACACTTATGAAAATGCTTATCTTGATCTAAAGTCTGGTCGTGTCGATGCAGTATTGGCTGAGAAAGTATCAGCAGCAGATTGGTTACCACAAAATCCAGATTATGGTGTCATTGGTAATGAGATTGATAACAATGACAACATTGGTATTGCGATTCGCAAAGGTGATGATTTAAAAGCTGATTTCGACGCAGCAATTACAGCCTTACGCGACAGTGGCGAGCTTGAGAAGCTTGAACAAGCAAATTTTACTAAGTAGTAGCGCTTGAGTCTTTGAGTGCTTAAATCGTTGAGCTTAATGTAGTCCAGTATAAAGTATAAGTAGTAATTCTTTATACGGACTTAACAGCTTCACAGCCACTATTAAACATATCTCCTTTCTAATGACGATCAGGATGACAAGATGATACATGTAAAGACTGACAAAAAATGGGCGCTACTACCCCTTGCCTTATCAGGGCTGATGCTTGCAGCTTGTACCAATAGCAGCACGCAAACTGAGACAGAATCAGACAATGCAACCAAAGCTGAACAACCAGCTGAGACGATTAGAGTCGCTACTGAATCAAGCTATAAACCTTTAAGTTATACCGATGCTGACGGAAAATTAATTGGATTTGAGATTGATCTAATGAATGCCCTGTGCGAAGAGATGAAAGCAAACTGCGACATTTCATCGCAAGAATGGGATGGGTTAATTCCAGGACTGCAAGCCAAAAAGTTTGATGCAGTTATTGCTGGTATGTCAATTACGCCAGAACGTTTAGAAGTTATCGACTTTACTGAGCCTTATTTAAATAACGGTTTAATCTTTGTCGCTAAAAAGGGCGACGATATAAGTATTGATAATGACTTAAGTGGTGTCTCAGTAGGAGCACAGCGTGCTACTATTGCGGCTCAATATATTGAAGACAACCATCCTAATGCAAAGATCAACCTATATGATACGCAAGAAAATGCCTATCTAGATTTATCATCAGGTCGTATCCGTGCTTTATTATCGGATAAGGTAACCGCTGCCAACTGGTTGCAAAGTACAGAGGGTAATTCCTTTGAGCAAAAAGGCGATGAGTTTAGTGCAGATGATGCAATGGGTATTGCTGTGCGTAAAGGCGATGAATTAGCGGGCAAGTTTAATGAAGCGATTGCTGCACTAAAAGAGAATGGTAAATATGATGACATTGCAGCCCCATATTTTGGTACGGCTAGCACGGCAGCAGCGCAACAAGCAGCTGCTCAATAACACGTTGTAACTGTAAAGAAGCCTGAAACACTATCAAATCATGCTCAGCTTAGTTGATATTAGTTGGTTAATGTTAGGCGGATAATAGCTACGGGCATGATTAAATGCATACATGCGTAAATGTGTATAAGGTAAGTGAGATTTGAGTAGTCTATGGGCGGTTATTAATTATATAACCATTTTCAGAGTACTTTGACTATATACTAGGTTCGTTATCTCTATGTCAGGGTGGCGGGCATAATTTTGGAGATATCGATGCTAAAAAAATTGTCAGTCAGAGCTAAGCCAGTCAAATTTAGATCGGCCATAGCTGCAACAGCCGTGACTACAACATTGACACTATCAATATTTATGACAGCCTGTAGTAATGCTACTGAGACACAAGAGACGAAAGCTAAACAGGGAACATCTGAGTCAAATAGTGAGGTAGTACGTATTGCAACAGAAGGGGCTTATGCTCCTTTCAACTACACAGATGCTGAGGGTAACCTAGGTGGCTATGATGTAGATATTGCAAATGCACTTTGTGAAGAGATGCAGGCGTCTTGCACTATAGTCGCTCAAGATTGGGATGGTATTATTCCTGGTCTTAAAGCAGGTAAGTATGATGCGATTGTAGCAGCGATGTCGGTTACGCCAGAGCGTCAAGCGCAAGTGGATTTTACAGAGCCTTATTTCACTAACTCATTGGTATTTATAGCCAATAATGATAGTGACTTTGATCCATCAAATGAAAATAACGTCAATAGCAGCCGCATCGCAGCTCAGCGCTCAACCATTTCATCTCAGTGGTTAGAGGAAAACTATCCCCAAGCTGAGGCCCAACTTTACGATACTCTTAATAATGCGTTTTTGGATTTAGAAGCAGGGCGAGTCGATGCTATGGTCTCTGATATGCTTCCAGCAATCGAGTGGTTAAGCAAAAATAAAACTGGCTTTGAGCTCAAAGGTAAAGCGATTGATATCGATGATAATCTTGCGATTGCCGTTCGTAAAGGCGATGCCATAAAAGAAAAATTCGATACGGCATTAGCGGCTATAAAAGAAAATGGTACCTATGATCGTATTACCAATGAGCATTTCCCAGTACCTGCTTCTGCTGAGTAATACATGTTGGCAATAAATAATTTGTAGACATATCAGGTCGTGTCCTCATTGACAGCAACTTACAACTGACAGTAATTTACATTTTATAGGTCAAAAATGGCTAAATTTTTGTCAAGCGGGGTCTGTTTTCTAGAAAATATGACCCTATTATCTGCTAAATCATTCGTGTTTAACGATAACTTATTTCATTTTTACCCTCATAATCTAAATGAGAACATGCCCTAGTTATGCGGATAAAGGCCTCAGGTTATTATGGGGCTTTTTTTTATGATAAACCTTGGGTTATTAACCATATGACATAACTCAATAACATATGACATAATTCAATAATGCTACCCAACTGGCTCAGGTTAACCTAGGGTTTAAAAGGGGAATAGGCTTAGGGTATCAATCTTACGCTTAACGTAACCCATCATAGTATGTTAGAATTCGGCGCTTGCGTCGTTATCCTAAGATGACGACTTATCTTAAGATAACGACGCATCAAGGCATCCAGCTATTTGATTGGTTTATTCTATAATTTGAAAGCTGGTTTAGTTAAAATCCCCACATCATTATCATCTACTACTTTTACTAAATAGGTGTTTACCCCAGTGTTTGATTTGCAAGGTTTTGGACATCTCTTACTTAATGGCTCGCTGATTACGATCAAGCTTGCTCTATCTAGCCTTGCGATTGGATTGGTATTGGGGCTGCTTGGTGCAACTGCCAAACTGTCCAAAGTGTGGATTTTTCGAAAAGTTGCTACTATCTATACAGCAACAATGCGTGGTATCCCTGAATTATTACTGGTACTTTTTCTGTATTATGGTGGCTCCATGCTCATCATGGCAGTACTCAGCAAATTCGGTTACACACAATATGTTGAGGTCAGTCCATTTTTAGCCGGTGTGTTAGCCTTGTCCATCGCTTTTGGTGCTTATGCAACCGAAGTGTTTCGTATGGCAATACAAGAGATACCAAAAGGGCAGTGGGAAGCTGCTCAAGCAATTGGAATGAGGCCTACTCAATTGTATTTTCGCATCATCGTACCCCAAGTATGGCGCTTGGCACTACCGGGTTTAGGTAATTTGTTTTTGGTTCTGTTAAAAGATACGGCACTAGTTTCTGTAGTTGGTCTAAAAGATATTATGTATCACGCATCACGCGGTGCCCAAGCAACGCAGCAAGCCTTTACTTTTTATATGGCGGCAGCGGTTATTTACTTAGGTTTAACTATTATTGTTACCGCGTTAATGATGTTTATGGAATGGCGAGCCAATCCAGCAGAGCGATATGCTAAACGGTTGAGTAAAGAGCAAGTACCGCAATCACTGAACGCAGCTAAAGGATAGGACGGTATCATGGACTGGAATTGGCAAGTCATCTTTAAATACCTCCCTGATTTATTAGGTGGTGTGGTACTGACAGTTGAGCTGGTAGTCATGTCAGGGATACTGGGGCTATTTTTTGGCTTAATTTTAGCGTTATTGCGTTTGTCTAACAATAAGCTGGTACGTTTTATCCCTTTTCTGTATATCTTCTTTTTTAGAGGAACGCCGTTACTGGTACAAATCTTTTTAATCTATTATGGTCTTTCACAATTTGAATTTATAACAGAGTCATTTTTGTGGGAGCCCGTGCTTAAGCAGCCATTTTGGTGTGCCATTATTGCGTTTACGCTAAATACCAGCGCCTATATTGCTGAAATTATTCGTGGCGCAATTCAATCTATTCCACCTGGAGAATTAGAAGCTGCCGATGCCATTGGTATGTCTGGTTGGCAGAAGCTAACTCGTATTAAGTTACCGCGTGCATTTGGTATTATGCTTCCGGCTTATAGTAATGAAGTCATTTTTATGCTGAAAGGTAGTTCGCTTGCGATGACTATTGCTCTAATGGATATTACCGGTATTGCAAAAACAATTAGCGCCCGTACTTACACTATTTTTGAGCTTTATTTTGCGGCAGGTGTCATCTATCTTATATTATCTTGGGTCATTCTGTTGTCCTTCAACTTATTAGAAAAACGCATGAATCGGCATAGTAAGTATGTGCCCCCAGAGGCCGCTACTGGCAACATCTCGTAACGATATGAACTCTTCATAAGCTAAATTTTATTTAAGCTAAACCCTTCAGAGTGTCATAAATACCATCAATGATTATGCTGAGTTTCCCTTAAAAAATGCGCTACAATTAAATGGCTGTTATTGATTAACACATTTAATATAAAGGGAGCTTATCATGATTAAATCGCCACACTTATCATTAGTAAATGATATTGCCAAAGAGATTAATGAATCTGCTCACGAAGATGAAGCAAGAGCACTCGATATTCTCAATCCACATAACATCAAACCTATTGGCAAAGTTGTTTGTGTTGGGCGCTCTTATGCGGCTCACGCTACTGAACTTGGTAATGCTGTACCCACCCGCCCGATTTTATTTATAAAACCGGGTTCGAGTGTCATCTCCACTGATGATGTTGTACCCAGTACAGTGACTGATAGCCTGCGTAATAAGACCTATTCTGTGCATTATGAAACTGAGTTATGCCTATTAATTGGTCGAAGCTTAAAGTCGGCGTCAGTAGACGAAGTGAAAAATACAGCAGGGCTGATTGATGCGGTAACCTTAGGGCTTGATTTGACCCTGCGTGACTTGCAAACTGAGCTTAAAGAAAACGGTCATCCTTGGGAGCGGGCCAAGTGTTTTGATGGCTCATGCGTACTTGGTCCTTGGATTAATCCTACAAAGTTTGGCGACTTTACCCGTACTAAATTTCAATTACTTATTAATGATACTCTTGTGCAAGATGGTGATACCTCCCTAATGCTATTCCCAATTTATCAATTGATTAGCGAGATTAGTCACGCGTTTAGCCTACAAAAAGGTGATGTCATTATGACAGGTACACCAAGCGGAGTAGGAATGCTCCATTCAGGAGATAAATTAACCTTAAAACTGGGTTGGCATACGTGGCAAACCCATAGCAAATAGTTAATTGTTAATTGTTAATAGTAAGGTCTGACCAGCTAGAAGCTTAAACGCTGGGTATTAAAACGGATGATTAACATAAACAAAGTATTTGAAGGCCGCCTTTACTTAACAAGTAAAGGCGGTTTTTTGATGTATAAAGAAGCAAGTCATCAAAATGTCATCACATGGTCACTCAAGGTTAACATTGGTTACATAGAATAATTATTGGTTAGAAATGTGTAAGTAGCTCGCAATTATACCTAGGTGCGTGGATAGATATTACTAGGTTGTAATGTCTTTAGATTCACAACCCCAATCAGAAAGAATATTAGGACAAAATATGACTATCAAATTTAAGCTTGCAGCATTAACTGTGTCCATCTTATCAGCCACAATGCTATCTGCTTGTAATGATGACGATTCGGATTCAACCCCCTCTGATCCTGGTGTTGATGTGCCCACAGAATCATCATTAAAGCGTATTGCCACAGCACCTTTAGGTGCTGAGTTCACTGGTATTTTTGTTACTGATAATAATGAATTGTTTTTTAACGCCCAACATCCCTCTGATGATAATTCAATTGCAGATGCAAATAACAAGGTATTTAACAAAGGTACAGTTGGTGCAGTTTCTGTCTCTGTAAATGATGTGGTTGATGCTGATGAGCTAGGCTTACCGAACACAGCTGAAGAAAAACAGGTTATGAGAGTAGCGGCTGGTAAATACCAAGTATTGACTCAGCAAGGCGATACAACCGAAACCGGGACAAATATCGGTTCAATCTTAATGAAAAATGGTAAAGAGTTGAAAAGTTCAAACGACCCAGACTTTAACGGTGTAATCTCTGATGGTGGTAATGGTTATTACCTTTATACAAACTGGGAAGATCGTCCAGGTGGTATGAGCCGTGTGCATTTATCTGACTTTAAGATGGGTAAAGGGTTTAGTTCTGTTAAAGCGGAAGGCATGCTTAACTTTGATTCGGTTAACGGTACTTGGGTTAACTGTTTTGGCACAGTCAGCCCATGGGGTACACCATTAACGTCAGAAGAATTATATTTTGATGATACGGCTGATTGGTTTGATCCAACCGCTGATTATTTCAGTAATCCAATGTCTGTCGCTTTGTATAAAGGGTATATTGATAGCAAAGATGCCGTACCTACTGCCAATACACAGTGGGCTAATCCATATGATTATGGCTTTATTACTGAAATCGGTGTTAACAATACCGCTAAAGCGATGAATGTGAGTGATGTAGAGGTTAACAAGCTTGAGTTAATGGGTCGTTTCTCACATGAAAACTCAGTTGTTATGCCTGACAATCGTACTGTATTTTTAAGCGATGATGGTACTGGTACGGTGTTCTTCAAGTTTGTTGCTGATAAAGCTGGCGATATGTCAGCTGGTACCTTGTATGCTGCTAAAGTTACGCAGACAGGTGGCTCTGACCCTGCTAAAGCCGGCTTTGATATCAAGTGGATAGAGCTTGCACATGCCAAGGAAGCAGATATTGAAGCAGCAATTCGTGACTACGATGGCACTCTTGGTGAAGCCAAACACATTACTGATGAAGAAGTTGTTGCGTGGGCAAATGGCGATAGTAAGCACACGGACAATCGTGAAGCATTCTTAGAGTCACGTAAAGCAGCTGTTGCAAAAGGCGCTACAGGTGAATTCCGCAAAATGGAAGGGGTAAATATCAACTATAACTTGGCCAAATCACAGTTAGAAGCAGGTAAGCCTGCATTCATGTATATGGCAATGTCAGAGTACACCAAAACGATGAGTGATGGTGAAGGTGACATTCAACTAGACGGTACTCATGGTAAGTGTGGTGTTGTTTACCGTATGAAGCTAACAATGAAAGATGGCCTAGTCGATACCACGCGTATGGAGCCAGCAATTGTTGGTGCAAATTACGATGAAAACGCCCCAGCCAACCAGTGTGGTACTGATGGTTTATCTAATCCAGATAACTTAGTTGTCCTAGATGATGGTCGTATCATTATCGGGGAAGATACCAGTAATCATGAAAACAATATGTTGTGGGTATTTAGAGATGCTAACGCTAAGTAATTTGATAATTGCTTATAGTCTAACCACCTTTAAATGGTTACGGTGTTAAGCTTGCTTAAGGGCCTAGTCGTACTTGCGCTTGCTTGCCCTGTAACCATTTTAAAGTTGGTTGGCTATAGAAGCTCATATCGATTTACTTGATAATTATATTGTTAGGTCTAGGAAGCCCGCTTTCTAGACCTTTTTCTTGCTAATTTTTATTTTTTAACTAACCAAGATTTATTGTTTTAAGCGTGTTAATGGTGTCAGCGACACACATCATATAGTAGAAAAATAGGTTAGCGGTATAAATTAGAAACAGAAATTAATAGTGTGATATTCATTAATAGGTATAAACCGATTTTAAATTTATAAGACTTAAAATATGAAACTTAAAATAGAAACTAAAAAAGACGCATTGATTCAGCATACCAATAATCAACATCCCAACGAATGGATACTAAATTCTAAATTTTTAGTGGTGTCTATAAGTATGGCACTTGCCATGGGTTTAACTGCCTGTGGCGGTGATGATTCAGCCAGTTCTAATGTAGATGACGCTCCTTCTAATGGTAACAGTTCCGATCCAACCAATAGGCCGGATAATACGCAGGATTTACTGGCCTCATTGAAATTTCCTGAGAGTCCTGAGCTTTATAAGCAACAGTCTCAGCAGCCTTTAATTGCGCCGACTACTAACAAAATATACAACGTAGAAGCAGTTATACCACCTCAGTGCTATACCAAGCATGAAGAAAAATATAACCCTTGCATGACCTGCCATCAAACTTATGAGATGCTTTCAAGACCTAATGCGATGAATGATGGTAACCTTCAACAAGAATATGCCTTTTCAGATGTGGGAGTAACAAACCATTGGCAGAACTTATTTGAAGACCGTACCGACCGTATTGCTAAGATTAGCGACCAATCAGTAATTGATTATATTTATACTGATAATTACTCTCCATTGGTAGAAAAAATTAACAGTATTGGCGACTGGAATGGCTATGTGCCTGACATTAAAAATTTGCATTTGGGTGCTGAAGCATTTGATGAGTTGGGTTTTGCGAAAGATGGTAGTCATTGGGTTGCTTTTAATTACAAACCATTTCCAAGCACCTTTTGGCCAACTAATGGCTCAACAGATGATGTGATTGTCAGATTGCCTGAGGTGTTTCGTCAAGGGTGTGATGGTTTGGTATATAGTCAAGATGCTTACATTGCTAACTTATCTATTATGGAGATGATTATTAAGGATTTAGACAGCATCAGTACGCCGCCTATTGATGAGGCTAAAGTTTGCCGAGACTTAAATGGCGATAACCAACTAGAGGTGGTTACCCAGATTAATGCCCAAGATACCTATGTTGGCGGTGCCAAAGATATTAAGACTTATAAAATGCTTTATCCCCAAGGTATTGAGTTCATTCATAGCGTGCGATATGTGGGAATAAAACAAAATGGCGAGATATTTAATCCCCCTCGCTTTAAAGAGCTTCGGTACATGAAAAAGACACAATTTTACAATGAGGCTAATTTGCGTTCACGCTATGACAATGAACATCAGGAAAAACGTGATGAAAATCTACCTAAGTATAACTTTAAATTAGATCAGGGTACTACAAACAATTTTGGTTGGACAATACACGGTTATATTGAAGACCAAACGGGTTCATTAAGACGGCA
This sequence comes from Psychrobacter sp. CX97, assembly GCF_057396285.1. NCBI lineage: Bacteria > Pseudomonadati > Pseudomonadota > Gammaproteobacteria > Moraxellales > Moraxellaceae > Psychrobacter > Psychrobacter sp. CX97. The sequence goes on from NZ_JBXYJE010000013.1 coordinate 45,226, forward strand.
AACGGAAGAAGAGACTGCATTTTGTATGGGATGTCATACGACAATAGGGACTACTATTGATCAAACGTTCGCCTTTCCACGCAAAGTGACTGGTTCAGCAGGTTGGGGTTACATCAACTTAAAAGGCATGCCGGACGTGCCCAATAAAGGTATGAATATTGGTGAGTTCTTAAACTATATGCAGGCCGTTGGTGGCGGCGATGAGTTTAGACAAAATACTGAGATGCTAAGCCGATGGTTTGATGATAATAATCAGCCAATAGTTGAAAAAGTAAAAGACAAGGATGTTTACTCACTGATTACCCCAAGTGTTGAGCGTGCCTTAGATCTCAACAAGGCATATATGACTATTGTTGAGGATCAAGACTTCATTCATGGACGTGATGCTAATATAACCAAAGCTACCAATGTTTATGAGCAGGTAGATGGTGCAACTGCGCCCGTGTTGCCTAAAGATAAAACTCGCAAATTTGATATGCGATTACAGTGGTAGAAGTAGTGGACTGCTCTTAATTGATTGTGTTAAAAAAGCCCTTTCAAGTATCATACTTGAGAGGGCTACTTTATGTTCTTAAAAAAGAATATGTGTTTAAAGTAAACGATATACATTAAGTTAAGCGGCAGTCATGGACCAAACATTTATTCAAAAATTTCTTGAACATCAGCGCTATTAAACTTGTAAACCGAACCACAGAATCCACAATCCATTTCAAAAATACCGCCTTGTTGCTCAATAATGTCTAATGCCTCGGTTTCGCCAATTTGTTCAATAGCCATCTCACACTTGTCACGTGAGCAGGTACAGCCAAATTCAAGCATTACGGGGTCAGGCACTACTACCTCTTCTTCATGGTATAGTCTATAAATGATTTCACTGGCATCAAGTGTGGTTAATTCCTCAGGCTTTAAGGTGCGGGTTAATACCGTTAAGCGCGTCCACAAGTCGTCACGTATGCCGGCATCTTCATTTTGCTCAACTTCAAATTTCTCTTCAGCGCTGCGCGGCAGCATTTGCACTAATATTCCGCCTGCCTGCAAGCCATCGCACGCTAAATTAAAGAGTGTTGGAATCTGAGCAGATTGCTGTTGATAATGAGCCAAGCATGCCGCTAAATTATCGTGATTACGCTCAACAATACCCTGATAAGCTTGTCCTTGTTCAGGTTGAATATTAATAAACAATACCCCCTTACCCACATCGCCAAGCTCAAAAAAAGCCTCATTCGCAGTTGTTTTTTCTGCCCACACGCGTTTTTGTTCGTCAGTCTCGTTCTTCCAACTGGCAAGTGCTCGAATGATACCTGAATGATCACACTCTGCCATTGCCCAATTAAGTAGACTATTGTCATCAGACGATTGTAGCTGGATCGATAGCGTACCATCAATTTTTAATGTACCAATTAACAAACTGGCCGCTGTCAACATCTCCCCAAGTAACCGTTTGATAGATTCAGGATAATCTTTTTGAGAGGTAATGGTAGCGTAGCTATGTTGCAGGCGCACCACGTCTCCACGTACAGGGGAGTCTTCAATAAAAAAGCGTTGGCGTAAATCAGTAGGATGAGTCATATAAGTCTCTTAAAGGTCATGATAATCTAAGATATTCAATGTGTTTTATATTGGGATAAAAGTGAGTTTATCAATGCTGATTTTTGATGCCCATAGATGACCGTATAAAGCGAAAAAAATTCACGATAACTCAAATTAAAGTGGTTTTTTAACGCAGATAAGCAAGAAAACTGAAAGAGATTGATAATGAGTGAGTAGGTGTTTACTGATACAATGATTGCTAACTTTAAACGAGGTATTAAAGTGAAATAGGCATGCTTTGAAGCACTTATGACTCGAAGCACATATTAATATAGTAGGGTAATACCTCGCCTAATTTAGCTTATTAATTAACTTTAAAATGATACCGCTTATATTTCAGCTTAGAAGAACACCATTCAAAAATTATAATGTTAAGGAGTAGTTATGTCGATGGAATCAAATCAGGCAGGTGTGGTTATTATTGGTGCAGGGTTAGCAGGCTGGGGGGTTATTGATGCTATCAGAGCTAAAGATAAAAATATCCCAATTACTCTGATTACCTCAGATAATGCAGATCGTTACCATAAACCCATGCTAACTATGGCAATTAGCCAAAATAAATCAGCCGCAGATTTGGTTCGAGCCACAGGTGTAGAGGCTGCAAAAACTTCTGGTGTGACGCTATTAGCAAACACCTATGTGACCCAAATTGATAGTCATAGTCAGCAAGTACAGGTTCGTAGCGCAGCGGATAAGGATACGGAAACTGACACTGACACTAAGGCTGATGTTACAACGCGCGCTATTAAGTATGATAAATTAGTCTTAGCAATGGGTGCTCAGCCTATTTTCCCCTCCAGTTTACCGAAAGATATCGTATGGCATGTTAACCATATTGAACGTTTTGGCCAGCTTCAGAAAGCGCTAGAAAAGGGGCCTCAAAAGATAGCTATTGTCGGTGCTGGCATGGTGGGTACCGAGATTGCTGAAGATTTGTTGAAGGCAGGACATGATATTACTTTAATGGATTTAAACAATGCCCCATTAGCACAAATGTTGCCAGAAGCTGCGACGGCACGTATTAAACAGGCGATTGACTCACAAGGTATTCACTTTTTGGGAGGGTCTTTGGTTCAATCCGTGACTAAGCTTGAAAATAACCAATTGCAAGTGGTGTATGCCAGTATCAACGATGAACAACATCCTCAAACGATAGTGGTTGACCATGTTATCGCCAGTACGGGTTTAAGTATTGATGCAGCACTGCCCGAATCGGCTAATATTGAGTTCGATAAAAGAACGGGTATTAGAGTCGACGAGGCTACTTTACAAACTTCACAACCTAATATCTTTGCCATTGGCGACTGTATGTCTATTTCGGGGGTTCCTTGCCGTTATGTTGCCCCTCTTCGTTCGCAAGCCGCGACTATTGCTGAGCAAGTCTTGGCAGGTCAAGCAGAAGATGTGCAATATCAGCCATACGTTCATAAGCCACCAATGATTCGCCTAAAAAACAAAGCCATTTCGGTTATAGTGACGGGCGTGCCTTCTAATACTGGGAACTGGCAGATTGTCACATCAACAGATGATGAATTAGTCATGGTGCAACTGGATGAACAAGATAACACCACTGCTAACGTAACGATTAAATCATAACCATGCAATCATAATCATTCAATCGTAGCTATTAATTTATGACTGTTAAACTAACTACTAAATCGCCAATAGCCTCATTCAAAACATAATATATAGGATCTAAAAAATTAAACGATACATTATGTCTCAATATGGTTGACAATAGTGTTAACTAGACTTTATAGTAATGGCTATTAAAAGTTATATTTGCAGGGTCATTGTTGTTTGGTTATTGCCCTATACAGTGATGAATATAGGGTAAAGGCAGGATGAGGGCTGATTGTTGTAACACGGAGTAACAATAATCAGTGTATTGCTGCCCCAAACATTTGGCTTTAGCTGTTAAGTTATTTCATCAATTACTAGGGCTGATTGCAGGTTACCCATGACGCCTTGTTTTAGACCGCTATTAGTAATAGCTATTAGTAATATCTATCTTTCTAGTAATGCCTATCTTTCATAAGTAAGTAACAAAATACAGTTATTCTCAGAAGTGTCATTTAAGTTAAGCACTATTAAGTTAAGCACTATTAATTTAGTCGTAAATATAACTAAGTTAACGTTTGGGTAGGTAAGTTTTATACTGCCTTAGTTAACGACAAAAATAATCAAACGAAAGGATTCGTTATGTCTGACTCTACTAATTCAGTAGTATCTAATGCTTCTATAAATAACCCCACTCTTGATAACCTACTTGATAGTCTGGCACGCATTGATATGGGTGCTAAATCTGCTAATGCGCCTCTTAAAAAAAGCTATGACAAAGGCCCTACTGTTCCATTAATTGAAGCCACTATTGGCGATTTCTTTGATGCTATTGTTGCTAAATATCCAGAGCGTGAGGCCATTGTTTCCTGTCATCAAAATATCAGGTGGACTTATAAACAGCTTCAGCGTCAGGTCAATCAATTGGCAAGCGCCATGATTGAGATGGGGCTTTCTATAGGCGACCGTGTTGGTATTTGGTCGCATAATAATGTTGAATGGCTGTTAATGCAATTAGCAACTGCCAAAGTAGGGGTGGTATTGGTTAACATTAATCCTGCCTATCGCAGTTTCGAGTTGCAGTATGCCTTGAATAAACTGGGCTGTGCAGCATTGGTGCACATGCGCCACTTTAAATCGAGCGATTATGCTTTAATGATTCGGGAGCTTTGCCCTGAGATTTATCATAAGGATTATTACCAGCTAGATCTCGTAGAGATTCCAACAATTGAGCGTATTATTTGGATCGATGAGCCAGGTAATGATGAAGACTTTAAATATATGCAAAGGTTCTCAAACTGGATGGCAGAGGGTAGTGCGGATGATCCTCGAGTTGCTGAGCGTCAAGCACAGCTGAAAAATACCGATCCAATAAACGTGCAGTTTACCAGTGGTACGACAGGAACACCAAAAGGAGCGACACTCACACATCGCAACATATTAAATAATGGATACTTTATTGGTGAGGCAATGAGTCTGACCCATAAAGATCGTTTATGTATTCCCGTGCCGCTATATCATTGCTTTGGCATGGTGCTTGGTAATTTAGCTATTTTAACCCACGGAGGATGTATCGTATATCCAAATGATGGGTTTGAGCCAAAAAGTGTATTACAAGCCGTGCAAGATGAGAAGTGTACTGGCTTGCATGGCGTGCCGACCATGTTTATTGCTGAACTAGACCACCCTGATTTTGATCAATTCGATTTGTCTACATTGCGCACAGGTATTATGGCAGGTTCAAGTTGCCCGATTGAAGTGATGCGCCGAGTCATTGATAAAATGCACATGGATGAGGTAACTATTGCATATGGCATGACGGAAACCAGCCCCGTATCTTGCCAAACCAATCAGCATACCCCTTTGGATAAGCAAGTCTCTACCGTTGGTTTAGTACAACCCAACTTGGAAGTTAAGATAGTTGACACTGAGACGGGCGAGATTGTGCCAATCGGCGAAAAAGGCGAGCTACTTACCAAAGGATATTCAGTGATGAAAGGCTATTGGGGTAGCCGATTTAAGACCAAAGAAGCGATTCAAGATGGCTGGATGCACACAGGCGATTTGGCCACGATGGATGAAGATGGCTACGTGAAGATTGTTGGGCGTAGTAAAGACATGGTTATTCGTGGCGGCGAAAATATTTATCCCGTCGAGATTGAAAACTACTTATATAGACACCCAGATATTTTAGATGTTCAAGTGGTTGGGGTGCCAGATAAAAAGTATGGGGAAGTTTTGGCCGCATGGATTATCACTAAGAAAGGCCATTCTTTAACTGAAGAGAGTGTCCGTGAGTTTTGTAAAGATCACATTGCTCATTATAAGATACCAACCTACTATCGTTTTGTAGAAGAATTTCCAATGACAGTCACAGGAAAGATCCAGAAATTCAAGATTGTCGACATTATGAAACAAGAGTTAGGGTTATAGTTTTCCTTGTCCTATTCTTTTTAAAAATTTACAGCCGACTTAGTAATAGCTTTAAACATATAAATATTTAAAAAATAAAATACTGTTAGGGTGGGTTATTCGCTGACTTATCAAAGGATAGGTCTTAAGTACCCCTCAAACACCGTTGATAAGGGACGTCATGAGCACCATTACCAGTAAACTTAGCCCAAATTCTAAAGATTTTGTAGAGAATACAGCAGCCATGCAGGTCATTGTTGATGATTTGCATGCCCACCTTTCAAAAATTGCGCAGGGCGGCTCGGAGCGTGCCAGAGCTAAACACTTAGCACGAGGTAAATTATTACCGCGTGAGCGGGTTGAGCGCTTACTTGATCCCGGTACGGCGTTTTTGGAAGTCGCCCCAATGGCCGCATATGATATGTACGATGCTGATATTCCTGCTGCTGGCGTGATTGCTGGTATAGGCCGTGTTAATGGTATCGAATGTATGATTGTGTGTAATGACGCTACCGTTAAAGGTGGTACATACTATCCAATGACGGTAAAAAAGCATTTACGCGCGCAAGAAATCGCTCAGGAAAATAACCTGCCGTGTGTATATTTGGTGGACTCAGGTGGCGCTAACTTACCAAATCAAGATGATGTGTTTCCAGATAAAGAACATTTTGGTCGTATCTTTTATAATCAAGCCAATATGAGCGCCGCGGGTATTCCGCAGATTGCTGTCGTCATGGGCAGCTGTACAGCGGGGGGCGCTTATGTGCCTGCTATGAGTGATGAGTCTATCATCGTTAAGGAACAGGGCACTATATTTTTAGGTGGTCCACCATTAGTCAAAGCAGCAACGGGTGAAGAGGTAACCGCAGAAGATTTAGGCGGCGGAGATGTGCACACTCGTTTGTCAGGGGTTGTTGATTATTTAGCAGAAAATGATTTACACGCGTTATCTATGGCGCGTGACATTGTGGGTAATCTAAACCGCAAACCCAAACAGATACCCAATCAAATTGAACCCCGTGAGCCTAATTATGATGCCAAAGAGCTTTATGGTGTCATTCCCACGGATACCAGAAAGCCGTTTGATATTCGTGAAATTATTGCTCGCATTGTCGATGCCAGTGAATTTGATGAGTTCAAAGCCCGCTTTGGGACAACTTTGGTTTGTGGTTTTGCCTATATTGAAGGCATGAAAGTCGGAATTGTGGCTAATAATGGTATCTTGTTTAGTGAGTCCGCCCAAAAGGGCACGCACTTTATTGAGCTGTGCTGTAAGCGCAATATCCCATTGGTCTTTTTACAAAATATTACCGGCTTTATGGTGGGGCGTAAGTATGAAAATGAAGGTATTGCTCGTCATGGTGCCAAGATGGTAATGGCAGTTGCTAATGCTCAAGTCCCTAAATTCACGGTCATTGTCGGTGGCTCATTTGGGGCGGGTAACTATGGCATGTGTGGACGTGCCTATAGCCCGAGATTTTTATGGATGTGGCCGAATGCGCGAATTTCAGTAATGGGCGGGGAGCAAGCAGCGTCAGTATTAGCGACTGTGAAGCGTGACAATTTCGAGCGCAAAGGCGAAGAGTGGAGCGTGGAAGAAGAAAATGCATTCAAAGCGCCAATTTTAGAGATGTACGAAAAACAAGGGCATCCTTATTATGCCTCAGCAAGGTTGTGGGATGATGGGGTTATTGATCCAGTCGATACGCGCAAGGTGTTAGCTCTAGGGTTAAGTGCGGCTTATAATGCTGAAATTAAAGAAACTAAGTTTGGTGTGTTTAGAATGTAATCCGCTTAACCCTAATTTTTACTAAGGTTTCCTAGTCAGCCGCAACTGGTAAGACACAACATATCCTCCGCCTTCATGTGATGAACTGAATTTAATAAACCCGATGTAATTGGCCTGATAATGTGTAGGCTACAGAGAGAATGCTATGGCAAACCCAATGGACAACAGCACGTTTAGCACACTGAACATTGCTATTGAGGATGAGGTGGCTACGGTAACCTTGTCACGTCCAGACAAGCGTAATGCGTTTAATGATGAAGTCATTGCTGAGTTAAATCGAGCATTTACTGAGCTTGGCAATGATGATGAGGTAAGAGCGATTGTTCTAGCTGCTCAGGGCACAGCCTTTTGTGCGGGTGCAGATTTAAGCTGGATGCGTGCGATGGCGGATTATAGCCGTGAAGAGAACTTAGCAGATGCCGATAAACTGGCACAAATGCTTAAGGTAATTTATGACTGTCCAAAGCCAACTATTGCCGCTATTCAAGGGGATGTTTATGCCGGCGGTGTTGGCTTAATTGCTGTCTGCGATGTGGCCATAGCGGTTGAATCCGCTAACTTTTGCTTAAGTGAAGTACGTTTGGGCTTAGCACCTGCAACTATTAGCCCATATGTTATTCGTGCGATGGGTGCAAGAGCCTCGCATCGTTACTTCTTAACGGCAGAAGTATTTGATGCGGCTGAGGCTTATCGCATTGGGCTGATTCATGAATGTGTGAGCTCAGATGAGCTTAACGATACCGTGGCCAAAATTTGTAAAAAATGGCGTAATAACAGCCCCAATGCAATCAAAGAATGCAAACAAATATTGCACGATGTGGCTGGTGAGACAATCGATGATAAGCTTATTGAACAAACGGTCGAAGGGATTGCCGATATTAGAGCCTCTACTGAAGGCAAAGAGGGCGTGCAGTCATTCTTGCAAAAGCGTAAGCCAAATTGGCTGGCTTCTTAAATATAGAAGAGCATACTATGATTCATGGTAAATGTTTGTGCGGTGTTACTGAATTTGCATGCGACATTCAGACCAACCCTTTGAAAATTTATCAATGTCATTGTTCGTTATGTAAAAAGCAAACAGGCTCCAGCTCTAATTCAGCGACTATAATTCCAATGGCTGATTTTAAATGGGTGAATAAGGGACAGATAAAAAGCTGGCAGAAAGAGACAGGGTTTAGCGCACACTTTTGTGGTAACTGTGGTTGTCCTGTCCCTAATTTATTCGCCAATCAGTACTACTGGATACCTATTGGCCTACTTGAGATAGATAATCCTGAGGCGTCTGTAGAGGTCGTTGCTCACTTATGCTTAAGCACCAAGTCTAGTTGGCATCAAATCCACTTAGAGTCAAAATCAAAGCCAGAAAAATTTGAAACATTACCTGATTTTAAACACCTACTAAAGCTTCTCTCTTAAGTAATAACCATAGGTATATGCAAAGACTAAACGATTTAATAGCACGCTCATCATTATTAGCATCAGCATATTACTAATTTTGTAAGTTTCTAGATTAAACGATAAGGACAGTCATGTTTACTAAGATTTTAATTGCCAACCGTGGTGAGATTGCTTGCCGAATCGCCGCAACAGCCAAACGCATGGGTGTGCGTACAGTTGCTGTATATTCAGAGGCTGATCGTTATGCTAAACATGTGAATGCGTGTGACGAAGCAGTATACATTGGCGGTTCTGCGCCTAAGGACAGCTACCTTAAAGGTGACTTACTTATTCAGGTTGCCAAACAAACAGGGGCTCAGGCCATTCATCCGGGGTATGGTTTTTTAAGTGAGAATGCGTCTTTTGCACAGGCGTGTGAAGAGGCGGGCATTACCTTCATTGGGCCACCAGCTTCTGCTATTACCGCAATGGGCTTGAAGTCAGAATCTAAACAGCTAATGGAAACGGCTGGCGTGCCGCTTATTCCCGGTTACCACGGTGCTAATCAAGACCCTGACTTCTTGCAAAGTGAGGCCGATAAAATTGGCTATCCTTTACTGATTAAAGCCAGCTCTGGCGGTGGTGGTAAAGGCATGCGTTTGGTTGAACGCAGTGAAGACTTTAAAGAGCTATTAGAGTCCTGCCGCCGTGAGGCCATTACCAGTTTTGGTAATGACGCGGTTCTCATTGAAAAATATGCTTTAAAACCTCGACATATTGAAATTCAGGTATTTGGCGATAGTCATGGTAACTACGTACATTTATTTGAACGCGATTGTTCCGTACAGCGCCGCCACCAAAAAGTATTAGAAGAAGCACCAGCACCAAATGTTGATGAGGCCATGCGTGAGGCTATGGGTACGGCAGCCATTAATGCTGCAAGTGCGGTTAACTATGTAGGTGCAGGTACGGTTGAGTTTATCGTTGAGCAACGTGTCTCTGATGATGGCCAAGTAGACATGAATTTCTACTTTATGGAGATGAATACACGTCTGCAAGTCGAGCATCCTGTCACTGAAGCCATCACTGGCGTTGATTTAGTAGAATGGCAATTACTCGTTGCTGCTGGAGGTAAACTGCCAAAGCGTCAAGATGAGTTAAGCATCAATGGACATTCAATCGAAGCTCGATTGTGTGCTGAGAACCCAGACAATGATTTTTTGCCTGCAACAGGAAGCTTGTATACCTATCAAAAGCCTGAACATAGCCAGTTTGCGGTAGATTCAGTTCGTATTGATGATGGTGTTGAAGAAGGTGATGTCATTAGTCCATTTTATGACTCTATGATTGCTAAACTGATTGTGCATGCGCCAACCCGTCAGCAAGCTTTAGCCAAGTTAGATCAAGCTTTAGCATTAACTCGCATTGTTGGTTTACCAAATAACGTCGCATTCTTACGCCATGTTTTGGCAACGGACTCCTTTAGTCAGGCTAACCTTGATACAGCATTGATTGAGCGTGAAAAAGATGTTTTATTTGATCAACAACCATTACCATTAGCCCAATTAGTGACCAGTGCAGTGGTGCATAAACTGTCAGAAGAAGCTGATGCCTTAAAAACAGCCAGTGCTCTGTCCCAGTCAAATGATCCGTTCAGCCAGCTAAATGGCTGGCGGGCTTATACGAGCTATCAGCGTTATTTCAGCTTAGTGTTAAATAATGGTCAAACCGATGAGCATTACATAGCGGTTATTAGTGATTGGCAGGAAGTGGATGCTAGAGGAAGCCAGCAGGAGGACCAATCAAGTCAGCGTTTTAAATTGAGCATTAAACCCGTTGAAACGTCAGATGCGATTGCTAATCAAGCCGATGCAGAAGATTTAAGTGGGGCCGTGTTTAATGACATTGTTGAATACATGAATTCAGACGCTAACTCTTATGTATTATGGTTAGATAACCAGCGTTTAAAGGTTCAAAGTTGGAAAAATAATGAAGAGATCCACGTATTTAGCGATAACGGTAGTGGGGTTATTAGCCTTGTCGATGCGATGGCACATGTGGGCGAAGATAGCCAAGCTGTGGGTAGTTTAAAGTCTCCTATGCCGGGTCAGGTCGTTGCTTTTAAAGTAGCCGCGGGTGACACGGTTAAGCAGGGTCAAGCACTGGCTGTTATTGAGGCGATGAAGATTGAACACACTATCAATGCACCGGCGGATGGCGTCGTAGCAGAGTTGTTATTTGCTCCCGGTGATTTAGTAGCAGATGGTGATGAGTTACTTCGTATTGATACTGAAGAGTAAATCTATCATTCGTTAAAAGTAGTATCGAAAAAAGTAGTATTACCAGAAGTAGCGCCATTTTATCGCATTCATTAGGCCTCACCTTAGCCTAGCTTGTGCCTTGTTTCTTGAAATTATAATTTTCAGTGCGATATAGAATTGCGATATAGAATAAGGCCATACGCGAATATCCGATTCAAAAATTAAAGTAGCTACAACAGAGTAGCTAAAACAGAGTAGTTATAAATAATAGTAGCCATAAAAATTCGCAATAAACAGGCTTGCAAGCATGGCAAATAGTAGAATTAGCGAGTTGGCCACTGTTTAATTACCTTCTTGGACAGATATAAGATGTCTTATGACCTGCTACAGGCCGTAGCTTACAACAGAGTATAAGCAATGAATTATCCAGATAATGTTCTTATTATTGATGTTAGCCCACGTGATGGCCTTCAAAACGAGAAGCAGAATGTACCGACAGATGTAAAATTTGAATTAATAAACGGCTTGATTGATGCTGGTATTAAAAAGCTTGAAGCGACTAGTTTTGTCTCGCCAAAGTGGGTACCTCAGATGGGCGATAATAGCGCGCTTATGACGCTCATTAATACCGAGCGTAGAAAAGACGTCTGTTATTCAGTATTAACGCCTAATATGAGAGGCTTTGATAATGCGCTTACTTTTACGCCAGATGAAGTGGTCATTTTTGGTTCGGCCAGTGAGACGTTTAGCCAAAAGAATATCAACTGTAGTATCGATGAAAGTATTGAGCGTTTTGCGCCAGTTGCAGCTGCTGCTAAAGAAGCTGGCATAAAAGTGCGCGGGGTTATTTCTTGTAGTGTCGGGTGCCCTTATGAAGGAGAGATTTTGCCAACTCAAGTCGCTTATGTTACCAAACGGTTAGTCGAAATCGGTGCCGAGCATATTGGTGTGGCAGATACCATTGGTGTGGGTACCCCAATCAAGGTTCAAAATGCGCTAAAAGCAGCGATGGATTATATTGATGTTGCCGATATTTCAGGGCATTTTCATGATACCTATGGTCAAGCCTTAGCCAATACATTAGCAGCCCTACAATTGGGTGTACGCCAATATGATACCTCTGTAGCTGGCCTTGGAGGTTGTCCTTATGCGAAAGGTGCAACGGGTAACGTCGCCACTGAAGATGTGGTTTATATGTTACATGGCATGGGCATCGAAACTGGCATTGACTTGACTAAGCTCACTGCAACTGGCCAAAAAATAAGCGAATTCTTAGGGCGTGCTAACGGCTCAAATGTGGCTCGTGCGTTACTTAGTAAGTCTAAGTAATTTAATCAGTCTTAATAACGCAAGCAATATAAGAGTTACTTATGTAGCAGTCAATAAAAAAGATATTTTGTTGATAAAAATAAAGAAATATGATGAGTAGGGTGTAAGCCAGTAACATGCCCTAAAACATTAAGATGAATTTAATCATCAGCATTTACAATGGATAGCCACTTTGAAAGACTGCTTCCAATTATTTTATAAGGATATTTTATGAGCACAATCGGTTTGAACTTTGAGTTAGGCGAAGATATTAACGCCCTTCGTGATGCTGTAAAAAGCTTTGCAGATAATGAGATTGCCCCACGAGCTGCTGAAATAGATAGTAGTGATGAGTTTCCAATGGACTTATGGGAAAAAATGGGCGATATGGGTCTGCATGGTATCACGGTACCTGAAGAGTATGGCGGTGCTAATATGGGATATGTTGCTCATATGGTGGCTATGGAAGAAATTAGTAGGGCTTCAGCATCGGTTGCTCTTAGCTATGGCGCACATTCAAACCTATGTATCAATCAGATTAAACGTAATGGTAATGAGGTGCAAAAGCAAAAATTCCTACCAAAGCTGATTGCAGGTAAGTTTGTTGGGGCGTTAGCCATGAGTGAGCCTGGGGCTGGTTCAGACGTTGTCAGCATGAAGCTAAGAGCAGAAGAAAAAGAGGGTGGCTATGTGCTTAATGGAACTAAAATGTGGATTACCAACGGTCCAGATGCCGATGTAATGGTTGTATACGCCAAAACAGAGCCTGAGCTTGGCGCTAAAGGTATGACTGCATTTCTAGTCGAAAAAGGTATGCAAGGGTTTGGTACAGCGCAAAAACTTGACAAACTCGGTATGCGGGGTAGTCATACCGGTGAGATGACGTTTGATAATGTATTCGTGCCAAAAGAAAATATCTTGGGCGAACTTAATCAAGGTGTTAAGGTGTTAATGAGTGGCTTAGATTATGAGCGCGCCGTTTTAGCTGCTGGACCTATTGGTATCATGCAAGCGGTAATGGACAATGTGGTTCCCTACATTCATGATCGTAAGCAATTTGGTCAGTCAATTGGTGAGTTCCAGTTGATTCAGGGTAAAGTCGCGGATATGTACACTGTCCTACAAGCGGGCCGTAGCTTCTTATATACCGTCGGTAAAAATCTAGATATGCTAGATAAAAAAGGTGTTGGTCATAGCCGTGAGGTACGTAAAGATTGCGCCAGTGTTATCTTGTGGTGTGCGGAAAAAGCCACGTGGATGGCAGGAGAGGGTATTCAGATATTTGGGGGTAATGGCTACACTAATGAATATCCACTGGGTCGTTACTGGCGTGATGCAAAGCTTTACGAGATTGGTGCAGGCACGAGTGAAATTCGCCGTATGTTAATCGGTCGTGAATTATTTAACGAAACCAAATAATTTGACGCACATGACACAAATGAGATATCGGCTACTTGTTTAGCGAGCATGTTTAATAAGAAAACCCCTAATCTTTTGATTAGGGGTTTTCTTTAATTTAGCCGAGTAGAATATTAAGGTTTTTAGAGGATATAAAAATAAGTTTAAGTTTATTATTCACTTATATGCAATGTATAGTCTTTCTCAAATAGATTTGGATTGCTAATGGCTTTTCCAGCGGCTATCTTATAATGCGATGAGTTAAAGAGCATTTGTGGAGTAAGTATTAAATTGGCGCTTGGATTACCTACATTTGAGACTTCAACTGTGTGAAAATCTGGGGCGATAAACCTACTAAATAAGTAGTGTTGATGTGTATTAATACTAAAGGTATAAGTATCATTATTAATCGTGTAGGTGTAGAGGTTAGGTCTACTATTATCTGTATTGATTGTATCTTGAGGGTCGTAATACTCAGTTATTTGTCTATTAAGCCCTGCTTCAAGCACGTTTACGAAATCTTTCATGGGACGTGTAGGAGAAGAGGTAGATGTAGAAAAAGGCGATTTTAATTGACCAGATGCTATTAAGTGATCCGATTTAGAGAGTGAGGCCAGTTGACTTGGTGTTGCTATGAAGACATATAATGGGGTGTCCGATTCGCCTTGCAAGGGGTAGTGTCCCACTTTGCTTTGGTAGTCTTCAATAGTCGCCACCCAATACTTAAGATGACGTAACCTTACAATATCTGCATCTTTTTGAAATAGTTCAGACTCTTTTTGAGCGTGCTCCGAGATTTTTTCCTCTGCGCTAAGCGGGGCTTTATCCTTATTCAAAGATATTATAGCGATTAGTGCTAATCCGATCACCACAAGTGCAACATTGAACAATGTTTTATTGTTTCTATTCGAGAAGACATCCATTCATTATTGCCCAATATTTACGGTGTCGTGGAGGTAACCCTATAAAAGAGATTACAGAGGAAATAAAATCAGATAAAAAACCCAGCCTAAAGCTGGGTAATACGCAAAATTTAAGCCGTTTATTCATTTATTGAAGGACTGATTTACCCACTATTTAGATTGAAACCAGCTGTTTGCTTGGTTACGAGCATTGGCTATATCAGATCCTGATAAGTTCAAAGCCAACTGCCCAATCTTACCGCGTGCTTTGGTACGTACTTCATCATTCAGCATACCGTCACGAGCAGATAGTTCATACCACTTATAGGCATCAACAAGCTTTCTCTGTTTCTCATCAATAAGTGCTAAGGTGTAACTGGCACGGTTATCCCCACGCTTGGCTGCCCTTTCAAGCCAATAACGGGCTTGTTGTTCATTGACAGCAACCCCTTCACCTCGTGCATACATGATGCCAAGATTTAGCTGAGCAGGCGTCACATTTTGCTTTGCCGCACGGGTGTACCATTCAATCGCTTTAAGCGGGTTTTTAGTGACCCCAATACCCTTTTGATAACGTTTGGCTAAATAGAATTGGGCATGATCGTTACCAAGGTTTGCACGTGCAGTTAGGTCATTTACACTCATCATCTCAAAGCGAGATGTATCTAATGGAACATTCGCAACCAGATCAGCTTGGGCTAAGCCTGCAGTTGAGAATAAAGTAGCAAAAACAGCAGCTTTTAAAAGTTTCATAAGAAATCCAACAACAAAATTAGCGTCATAATGAATGAAAGCACCAAAGCTCGGCTTTTTAGCTCATACTGTATTGAGCGGCGGCACTTATATTAAATAAAACGTATTAAACAAAACGTATTAAACAAAACGTATTAAGAAAACATTAAACAATGGTATTCGTCATTTAACAGTGTCTAAAGATTTAGATATAGTTAACTAGGTGTAAGCCACTACACAAAGGCTAGGTTAAGCCACTACACAAAGGCAGTGAAAATTACACACTACTAAAAAATGATAACATAGCTTAACACCGCCTTTAAGCAAACTCAAATGCAACTAGGGTAGTTTTACTTGAAAAAATGTGAAAAATATTAAAATAATTACGTGAATTGTAACAAAATAATACAAGCAATAATCAAGTATCAAATATGAAATGAATGAGAAATGAGTGGTATGAATTAGGCATGATTTAGCCGTCTTCTAACTGAAGAAAGTCATCATTGGTTTCGACTATTTGCTAATTCTATTGCTAACGCTATCTAAAATATTTTCAAGGAGTTATCAGGTAGACTCATTACGTATACAAAAGCTAGCGAAATATTTGTTCAGCTATCTCTTAGTTAAACCATACCCGTTTTTATTGTTCGTATCAGACGGTCAAATATGTGTCTAAAACCATTCTAATGAGATTTATTCTAGTGTTATTATTCTAGCGTTATACAGGTATCGAGTTTAGTCATTCAATAGCAATTATTTGCGCTGCTCTCTTAATACCAAACCCAATAATCTTTATTAACCCTTTCAAACATCAATCCATTTTTAACATCAATCCATTTTTAACATCAATCCATTTTTAACATCAAGCAATATTCTTTTGTTGATTAGTGTATTCAGGGTTAAGGTTCTATCGCTTAGTCACTCGATATATGGCAACATCTGCCAATAAGTTTGGCGCTTGGCGTATGAAAGTTCGCATGAGAGAAGAGCGTTTTAGACCAAATCGATCTGCTGAATCGGTCACTGCAAAGCGGTTGATAATACTAATGTCATTATCAGCACATAGCTTTTCGAAGTCTTTAAAAGTACATAAATGGATATTTGGTGTGTTATACCATTCATAGGGTAGGGCTTCTGATACTGGCATCAACCCTTTTATACCGAGATGTAGGCGGTTTTGCCAGTGAGCAAAGTTTGGGAAGGTAATGACGGCCTCTCGGCCCACACGGAGCATATCAAGAAGCAATTTATCTGGTGCTTTAACGGCTTGTAGTGCCATAGCCATGACGACCGTATCAAAGCTGTTATCTGCAAAACGAGCCAGTCCGTCGTTTAAGTCTTGTTCGACAATATTCAGACCTTTTGATATGGCTTCATTAATTTTATACTCATCTAATTCTAAGCCATATCCGGTTACTCCCATCGTATGCTGTAAGTGTGCCAGCAGAGAGCCATCTCCGCAGCCGAGATCTAATACACGCGAGTGCGGCGCAATCCAGTTTTTAGCAAGCTCATGATCTATTCTCATGCGGTATGCTCCTTTTGAGTTTGCCCAATTTTGTTCTGGTTTAGAGCGTCTGAATTTGTTAAAAACGGCGCGTCTAAAAAGCCCTTAACTGCACCCATATAGCGCGGAATATCAAATAAAAACGAATCATGGCCATGTGGCGCATCAATATTGACATAGCTCACTGGTTTTTTATTAGCCATTAAAGCATCGACAATTTCTTGAGAGCGCTCTGGAGAAAAGCGCCAGTCAGTGGTAAATGAAACCACTAAAAACTGACACTGTGTATGAGCTAGAGTTTGTTTTAGAGCTTCTAAATCATCAAGGTTATCATCCACATAGTCTCGGGTAGGATCAAAATAATCAAGCGCCTTGGTCATTAATAAGTAAGTATTGGCATCAAAGTTTTCGCTAAAGCGCTCGCCTTGATAGCGCAGATAGCTTTCAACTTGAAACTCAATATCATAACCATACATAAATTTCCCAGACTTTAAGTCACGACCAAATTTTGCTTTCATAGCGTCATCTGTGAGGTAAGTAATATGACCCACCATACGTGCTAGGATCAGTCCGCGCCGAGGGTACGTGCCCGCTTGCAAGTAGCGACCCTCTTTAAAATCTGGGTCTGATAGTATGGATTGACGAGCGACTTCATTAAATGCAATGTTTTGAGCTGAAAGTTTTGGTGTACTAGCAATAATCACACAACGTTTAAGTCTATCAGGGTAGTCAACTGACCATTGTAGCGCCTGCATCCCGCCCATTGAGCCACCAACAATAGCATGCCAGACGTCAATACCTAAGCGATCTGACAACATGGTTTGAGTCACTACCCAATCTTTAATGGTAATGAGTGGAAAATCAGGGCCATAGGGAACATTTTCTTTGCTTGCTGGATTAGGAGTAACAGGACCAGTTGACCCGTGACAACTGCCAATATTATTTAAGCAAACCACATAATAGTGATTGGTATCTATGGCTTTACCTGGACCAATCATGGTGTCCCACCAACCAGGTTTTTGATCGTCAGCACTGTGGTAACCAGCAGCATGATGACTTCCTGATAGTGCGTGACATATTAATATGGCATTTGACTTATCTTTATTGAAAGTACCGTAGGTTTCATATACTAGATCAAACTGTGACAAAGTGCGATTGCACTCCAAGGTCAAGGGTGTGTCAAAATGCAATATTTTCGGCGTTACTATACCGACAGAACGGCCTACAGAATCGTCTAAAGAATTACCTAAAGAGTCACTCTCGAAACGGGCAAAATTGGAATCATTTTGGGTCGATTGGATGCTCAAAGTTACCTCAATAGAATTAATAGAAATAGGGTCAATTAGAAATTGCGATATTAAACA
This sequence comes from Psychrobacter sp. CX97, assembly GCF_057396285.1. NCBI lineage: Bacteria > Pseudomonadati > Pseudomonadota > Gammaproteobacteria > Moraxellales > Moraxellaceae > Psychrobacter > Psychrobacter sp. CX97. Next base: position 63,426 of record NZ_JBXYJE010000013.1, read on the forward strand.
TACAGAATATGACAGAAAGGGAGTAGTGATTTCTAATTTGTCATTATAAACTAATATTGTAGGTGGATAGCTAGGTAAGTACAACTTCAATGGCTGTTTGTTAATACAGGGTTGTTAATTTGAGGCTACTGTTTTGGCAAACTACCCTGCAATAATGATAAACTGGCACTCTATTTTGCCGTTAAAAAAGTGAGTGACTGTTTATCAAATATATATAAATATGGACACCTGTTTTTAAACCAAGGTATAACACCATGACATTCAACCATTTTAAATCATTTTAGTTTATTGAGGACATCTGCCAGATATGAAACCTAGCCAGCCACCTCGAATAGCTGTTTTGCTTGTTAACCTAGGCACACCAGATGAGCCAACGGCACCAGCAGTACGCCGTTATCTAAAGCAGTTTTTGTCCGACCCTAGGGTCATTGAAATACCGCAGTTTATATGGGCAATTATTTTAAACCTGTTTGTATTACCCTCTCGTCCTAAGCGAGTGGCACACGCCTATGCTAGTGTATGGGATGGCGATTCTCCAATACGTAAAATATTGAATTTACAAGTGGATAAGCTGCAAACTCGATTGCAGGATAGTATCACTCCATTTAGAGTTTCTGTGCATCCAGCGATGACTTATGGTAATCCAGGTTTGCCAAATGTTATGGATAAGCTGCGTCAAGAAGGCGTAGATCACTTTGTCATTTTGCCTCTGTTTCCTCAGTACTCAGCGACTTCGGGTGGCGCAGTATATGATGCTCTTACGAGATGGACACTGAAGCAACGTAATTTGCCGAATTACACCATAGTTAAAGACTACTTTGCTCATCCGCTATATATAAAAGCTTTGGTGGATTCAATACGTCGTTTTCAGGCCAAACACGGCAAACCTGAAAAGCTTATGTTCAGCTTTCATGGCATCCCACAGCCTTACGCTGACAAAGGAGACCCTTATCCTAAGCGTTGTAAATGTACAGCAGCACAAGTGGCAAGTGAGCTGGGTTTAAATGAAGATGAGTGGATAACCAGCTTCCAGTCACGTTTTGGTAAACAAGAATGGGTTAAGCCATATACTGATGTGGTTTTAGAAGGCTGGGGTAAATCAGGTGTGCGTTCGGTACAGGTTATCAGTCCTGCATTCTCTGCTGACTGCCTAGAAACGTTAGAAGAGTTAGCGATGGAAAATCGTGATAACTTTATCAAAGCGGGAGGGCAGGAATACCATTACATTCCAGCCTTAAATGATGATGAAGATCATATAGATTTAATGGAAGCATTGGCTAAGCCACTGGTGCAAGGGTGGGCAGCCACCCTACAAGGATGGGCATAAACTCTATTATTTCTAAAGGATTATAGCATTAAACTTGTTTCGCCTAAGAAATCTAGTTCTACTTAGCGTATTAGCTTGCTAGCCTTGCACCGGTTTTAATACTTTCAACACTACTGTTAGCATCGGTTAACCAGCGCTTTGAACCAAATAGTAAATAATAGCTCTATTAATCTTTACATTTGTATTGAAGATTTAGGTATCGTTTATATTTATAACAAAGCACCGCCACTTTAGGGCGGTGTTTAGTTAATTGAATAATGGTTACTCATAACAAGGCTGTACCTTATCATTACTCTTTATCTCACTCATTATCTAATTTTTATAAATATAAATAACGAACTCTCATAATTAACCCTAATAACTACTGATATTTAAAATAACTATTCATCTTCTAATCAAAATAACTATTCATCTTCAAAATTATTACTCATCTTCAAAACTATGAGCAACCGCATCTTTGTCAGCAATATCACGAATAGTAGGATAGTGTTTATCATCTAAGGTGTCTTCTACCAATACTTCATCGATGCGAGATTCATCAATATTATGACGATGCACTTCAGTCAATCCAGAGTGTACTTCATCAATAAGATTATCAGGGTCGATACTGTTTGTATCCGTAAGGGCATCTATGATGGACTCTTCAGAGTTTGTCAGCTTATCTAGATCTGATGAATCAGTTCCCATTGGGTCGTTCATCGATTTATTTACACCTTCGTGAGATAAAGTACTGCTCACTAGATCAGGTTGAGGGGTTTTAGGGTTTTTCATAGCGTCATCCTTTTACTTATAAAGATATTAACGACATAGTGTTTATGTATTACTTGCTGCTTACTACATACTAAACTTCTGGTATGAGTTTATTGTGTCATTGAAAATTACAACCAAACAGTAACAAGATGTCACCACATGTTAATAATATGTAAGAAAACCATAAACGTTCAGTGTGCAAGAGAATCAACATATGAAAAACCGCATAGCATAATTGTCAAGACAACAAGACAGCAGTCTTATAACATTATCCTTTAAGTCGTAACTCAGCTTAAATACTTTTATTGCGTGGTAGTTCTGCTTCCTGAGAAGCGTGTTGCATATCACGGTCAAGTGAATAAAAGTTAGCATTGTTATGTTGATTGTCTGAGGCTAAAGCAAATTTATCGCGTAACTCATCAATTAAAGCTTCTTCTTCAATCTGCTCTTTAACAAACCACTGTAAGAAGTTAAAAGTGGCCCAATCTTTTTCTGCCATTGCCTTATCCACTAAATCATAAATCTTTTGTGAATTCCTAAGTTCGTGTTGCCAGACATCTTCAATACATTGTTGCAAGTTGCTTGGATTATCCTTAGGCGCAGGAATGTCGCCAATTTTTGCTGTACCACCACGAGTATTAATATATTCTAAAAACTTAAACATATGTTGACGTTCTTCTTCAGAATGTTTATAGAAAAAGTCGGCAATACCTGAGTAGCTATTTGACTCCGCCCAAACACCAAGTGCTAAATAGGATTGAGCTTGTTTAGCTTCATTATTCATCTGATCGTTAAGAGCTTGTTCCATAGAGTCTGAAAGTCTTTTATCACTCATAATAATCTCCTTATTAAACTTTAAGTTTGTTTTAATCGGTTTGATGAAGATTAAATAAACAATTAAATAATCAGTGCAATCCAACTCATTAAATACGGGTCTTCAATACTATCTTTCTTTCAATACTATCTTTCTATTCCTTTTCTTTTTTTCCAATACTACCTTTTAAAGCCGTAAGTATGGGTAATGTGCTGTCACGATTTTGTGAGACAAGTTAATAGATGTAAAATAATTTATAATTATGCAACTTAACACTATTAACTAAAGTTTTCTAATCTTCATTTTGATCAATTCAACATCGCTCAACTCAAATTTTTGCCACTAAAAAAGCCATCTTAACGATGGCTTTTCAAAAAATAACCTAAAGTGATTCTACAAATCAGTTTAGGCGTTATATTCTTATGCGTTTATGCGCCAAATCTTTTAGTAAGAAGACGATTAATCTTATTTGGCGTAATTTGCGCTAACCCATTCATAACTTTAGCTGGCATGCCCACGGTATAATGGGTCTTAGAGAGCTTCTTATTAGGAGATTTGGCAAGGTTACACAACGTTTTAGCCACATCTTCTGGCATTAAATTTAAGCCAAGACGGTCAATGCTGGTCACTTCAATACCGTTTGTCATATCCGTTTTAACCCACAATGGCATAATATCAATTACCTTAATACCTTGAGGTTCAAATTCAATATTAAGACCTTCTGTCAAACCCCGCACAAAAAACTTACTGGCAGAGTAAGGGGCAATTTCGGGTTGGCCATATATGGCTGACGCCGAAGAAACATTGATAATTTTGCTAAATTTTCCCCCTTCCATTACGTTAACTACCTTGTAACAGCCGATGAGCACACCTTTACAGTTGATATCTACCAGCTTAAGTTGAGCCTCTAAATCTGTCTCACTTAGGGGGCCATCAACCAGTACACCTGCATTGTTGATAAGTACATCAATACTACCAAATTTATCTTGCATGGCTTCAATGGCGCTGTCCCAATCTTCATTATCGGTAACATCCAGCGTGCCATGCAGAATAGCTTGCGACTTAATGGCTTTCTTGAATGCCTTGTGTTCCAGCGAGGCTTCAATTTGATCAACATCAATATCAAACATACCAATATTATGTCCTTTACTGGCCAAGCTTTGTGCGGTCTTAAGACCAATGCCTCGAGCAGCGCCAGTGATGAGAATATTTAATTTTTTCATAAAGCTATTACCTTAATAGTGAAAGTGAAAATTAGTCAAATTAAAAATTATGAGTTATGACGAACAATATGTGAATGTACAGTATTAGACCCTAAAACAACATTTAGCCCTAAAACAATGCTTCCATCCGAAGTAGAGCAGATGGATAATGTCCTTTATCTTCCGCTTTATCATTATAGTAGTTTAGTTCAGTTTGTAGGTATAACCAATGTCGCCAAATAGGCTGACGGTAACTTATCGTTGGGCCGTAACTATTCAGCTTTTTATGGTTGCTTCTATGGTCATCCTTAAAATCGCCACTGGCTGAAATACCGTAGGATAACTGCTTATTATTATCAAAATAATGAAACTGCCTAAGGTCATTCTTCCAATACGTGCGCTCATCATTGTCTTGGTTAGCATAGTGTAGGGTAGTACGATTATTGATAAATCGTTCGCTATTTTTTCCATAGCGTAAATCCATCCCAGTTCTGGCGTAGTGCTCACTATCAGAGCCATAACGGTAGAAGCTGTCGTTACTAACCTTCATTTTATCATTTTCATATAGGTCTTTATCAATGCTAAATTTAACATAAACATCATCGCCCGAGCGGATACCAACATCTGCATCAAACCCAAGCGCCTCTTCAAGGCGTGACCAGCGTAAAGCGATGGACGAATTATCCTCTCGGGCTCTCTTCCTATCGATGGTTTTATTTTGACTGCTCGTATCTCTATAGTAAGCTCTGCCAGATGCATCCTGCTTCAAAGCAGACTCGTCATCAAGATCATCATCTCCAATTATTAAGCTGAGCCTTTCTTCCAGAACAGGCAGCTTTAAGCGTCCACGAATCCTCGGCTCAACAGTAATATCACTACCTTGCACAGGATCATCTACCCAACGTGTATCCATAATTACCCTTAAGCTAGCGGTAGCTGGGTCTCTTGGATCTGTTTTACCAAACCACCCATTCATTTTATTTGCCCAGTTACCTAAGCGTCTTCTCGTACCTTCATGCTGTTCATCTACCCAGTTCCAGTCTTTACTATCTGGGCGTATCTCTTGTGGATTTGTAAACTCATTAAATGATGTGGAGAGCGATGAGGGTTCAGTGTCAATCGCCATAGTAGTTGCTGTACTCACAGGCGTATTCGTTACTGTAACAGCATGCGCTGTGCTAGTGAGTGCTGCACTAATAGCTAAATTAATAGCCAAACTAATAAATGTGTAATAACTCAAAGTATGCCGTTTAAAGGGTGTCGTCATAGTTGTTTTCAATTAAAACTTAAGGAATGGTTAGGATTACAATACAATTTTATAGGGTAGATAATCAAGAGTTATGTCACGAATGACAAAGGATAAGTGGTTTGAAATTTGTGACATGTGTACTTGAAGCCAATCCCGCCATACGATTGTATATGCTGGTCTGGTCAAGGCAGTGTCACGAGTTGAATGCTTGCTGTTATAATAATCGTAATACCAACGGTTCATCAAACGAGTTTATCAAAAGTAACGATAAAAACGATGCTCAGGCTGAGCAAGCGCTAGCATTTCAGTATCTTCAGGCGTATCGCCATAGGCATAGATAGTGTCATAATCTTGAAGGTTGTAGCGCTGCTCGATACGTTTTTGTTTTTCAAGCGAGCTACAGTCTCCTTCAATAGTATTCCCTGTCATCATGCCATCGATAACTTCAACCTCCGTGCATATCAAATCTAATTGTTGCATATCACACCACGGCTTTAAGTAAACATCTAGTGATGCCGAAACGATCACCACCAAATCTCCACGACTTTGGTGCCATTTTATTTTCTCTAAAGCATTAGGTCTGATATAGGCGGGAATAACTTGGTTGGCGAACTCTTCACCTTTGTGGCTAAGCTCCTCGATACTCATACCCTTAAAGGCTAATTTAGTCATTTTTGAGCGGATATCCCGCCCATGAAGGCGACCGAACTTATACTTTATGATTGTGGGTAATAAAATTAATTTACCTAGAGTCAATTTACGTTTTGGAGTCGCAAACAACACAAATTGGGTATACATATCTTGGTTAGTTACTGTACCGTCAAAGTCGAACAAGGCAATATTCATAAAGGATCAAATTTATGGGGTAAACGATTAGTATAAAGTAATAAGCATTATTAAATAAGCAAGAAAATAACTGCCTTATACACATCCTTATTCTAATTCTCTGTAACCTCTAATAATACGACCCGTCAAACACCTCATCCAAACTAACAGGCTCCCGACGTTTTACCGCATTGCCTTTATGACGCTCCATCGATGACGCTTGATAGGCTTGCAGGCGAGACTGCTGAATACGACCAATGGGGCGATTCTCCTCCAAGCAACGAAATGGCGTAAATGATAAATGTTCCATAACGTCAAAGTTACCGTCATCGGGTACATCCTGACGGTGCACGGTTAAGCGAGCCACTGTGACAAATGGCGCATCAGACTCTTTCCACTCCTTAGTCAAGTCCTCAATCGGTTGCTTCTTAAGATTACGGCACAACTGAATTTGCACCTCAAATTCAAGGTCATGTTCACCAATTTCCTCGATAAGCGTTTTACGAATAGTTTCATCTTTACTTAACAGATGAATATCAGGATGATTGATTTTTGCGAGGCTCTCTTTGGTCGGTTTAACCCTTATTTTACCCATAAAATCGCCATGACGTACCGCGCCCATCGAAAAATAATCATAAAGCCACGGGTTTTTAGGCTTAACCGTTGCTATTTTACGAAATGCCTTTAGTGTTTTAACAGCCTCAAAGTCTGGAATCTCCTTGCCATATTGAGTCAACCAATCAAAGCCAAACTTAGCCTTACCTACCAATCCATTGGCTAAGTAGCCATTGAGACCAAACGCCAACTTGGATAAATACGCATAATCTTTTAACTGACTGGTAAAAAAAACAGGAGCATTGACTAACGCAAAATCCATTGTGGTGGCATTTGGTTCATCAGGGGCTAATTTCAGACCATCGACATCAAATACTTTAAACGCAAGCCCAATAGCCAAACCCAGTCGTCTATCGGGGGCAACGGTTGCAGCAGCGTTCGAAAAGCGTATTACCGCGTCATGAGTACTTGGCTTCGCATACAATCCCTGCGCATACTCGGCAGGCAGATTATCCAAAACCTCAAACCTCGCTTTAAGCGTACAATAGCCCTTGGTATGCACCGCACGACCGTGATAATCCAGTTTATTTTTGCCTTTGCTACTTCGTACTTCCTTACGAATATCAGCACGAATCACATCTATTAATGACGATTCTTCTGCGGTTAAAGTGGTGTATTTATCATCAAACTTGACGTATTTTGGCTTTGATTTAAATAATTTTTTTAGCATTGTGGGCTACCTTGACCAATGTGAATTTGGGTTGCATGTTCATTTTAAAATGATTTTGGATTTGAGTTTGCAACGAAATGCAATTAAAGCGTAACCTGCTAAGTTTGAAAAAGAAGTGCGGGTTATGGATAGTATAGTCAAACCTACATTAGAGTATGCAGAATGTGTAGCGTGCGGTGTAGTGAAGCGGAACCCACGGCTTAAGTTTTGACTATTATAAAGAGCACAACACTATGGTAAGGGTAGGGGAATCTCATTAAAAAGATTAGTCGTTGCGATAGCCACTCTCGCCATCCGCTTGTATCTGCTGAGTCTGGGCAAGGCAGTGTCACGAATTGATGGATTGCTGTTGCCTCGACACTCCCTCAATGTCTAGCCACTGCAACTTGCCCAAACCAGCAGGATACCGCTACTGTCAAGGCTAGCGGTCACATCGTATTCTAGCGGGTATTTATTGTGGTATGGGTTTAAGAGTATGGTTTAAAGGTTACTTCTGCTTTCATAACTCGTTAGCTTCAATCAAGCTGAGCTCAGGGAATTGTTTTAGAAGGGCTTTAACCGCCTGAACGTGTTCAAGGTGGGATAATTGTTAACTTAGATAAACTAAGCGTTCGTCATCAACCCCAAACGTTTTTAACAAGTTGTTTATCCTAGCTTCGAGTGGTTTGATGCATGAATTTGGGAATAGATTATAAAGATCATAGCAATTATGAGTATTAGGTAGATAAAATTTTAGAATCTCATTCAAGTTTTAGTGGTAATATAACAATACAGCAATAAACACTACTTCAAAATTTGAATAATAACAACCAAACATAATACTACTACTCAATGTATGTCCTCTTGTGATATCTTAATTTTATAATCTTACTAATACGCCTTACTAACACCCTAAATCGGAGAAAAATGATGATTAAATATGTCCCTGATGTTACCTTTAAAACCCGTGTGCGTGATGAGTCTATCGGTGGTGACAATCCCTTTAAGTGGTATGACCTAACCACAGATGAGTTGTTCGCCAATAAAAAAGTGGTGGTGTTTTCATTACCTGGTGCGTTTACGCCAACGTGTTCGACCAGTCATCTGCCTCGCTATGAAGAACTTTACGATGAGTTTAAAGCGCTCGGTATTGATGAAGTTGTTTGTGTTTCTGTCAACGATGCTTTTGTGATGTACCAATGGGGCTTAAAGCAGAACCGTGAAAACGTCTTTTTGCTACCTGACGGAAATGGCGAATTCACTCGTAAAATGGGTATGCTGGTGGATAAAAGCAATCTTGGCTTTGGCATGCGCTCGTGGCGTTATTCGATGTATGTCGATAATAAAGAAATCAAAAAAGCGTTTGTTGAGCCTGATTATGGCGATAATTGCCCTATTGACCCGTTCGAAGTATCTGATGCCGATACCATGCTTAAGTATTTAAAAGAGAATGTTTAAGCTCATTTGCATTAATAGCGTACACTTAGCAAACTAAATAAAAAAGCCATTCAAGCTCGACGTTTGAATGGCTTTTACTTTGTCTGATGTGAGTAGCTATTCTCGCTTTTCGCTATTATCTTGGCTTGCAAGGCGACAGGCACAAATAGCAAATGCCGTTCCTGACTCAGCGATAACGCCCTTTGCTAAGTGCCTGTAACGCCTTGCTGCGTCAAGGATAACCGCTACAATCGAGGCTAGCGGTAACACCACGTTCTTGCAGAGTTTTATCGTGGTTTGAGTTATACGTTATTTGACGATATAGAGGTGAACGGTAGGGTACGCCTTGCGAGCTAAATTGATTATTAGAAGTTAATTTAAACATTGAATAGGACAGCTTGTCAGAACTTTTTTTACTAGTGGTTTTATAATTTTAAAATCGTCATTTTAAATGATGCGCGGGGCGCACCCTACGGGACTGACCTAACAAATCAAAGAGGTATATAATCATGACTAATGAATTTTATGATGATTTATCGCAATCATAAAGCCAAGCCCTAGATATTGCTAATGGAGATGCTAAGCCGAGCCGACAGTTTAGCCACGATGTCCCTGATATAAAGTTGGTTCGAGCCAAAACAGGCTTGAGTCAACAGCAGTTTTCTGAAAAGCTTAATATTAGCTCACGTACTTTACAAAACTGGGAACAGGGTACGAGAAATCCAACTGGGGCGGCGGTAACATTGATGCGATTGTTAGATAAAAAGCCTGAATTGATTATGGATGCTTAAGTGATTTTTTAGGGGGTTGGTTATAGCAACTCGCTTTTTAATGGTGAGCGGGAAGCATCCTACGGTTACTTTCAATACGACCATTTGCTCATTAATCCATGCCACTCATTCCAAAACTGAGTAAACCCATCAAATTCAAACTCATTGCTTGGTAACACCTTAAGTTTAGGCTGATAGAAGAGTTGTACCTCTTTGGCAAAAGCAATAATCATTTTTCTATAAGTCTCAAAATCCAGTTTGCCTTTTGTACCCCTTTCAGATGTGAATACAACATTACCATTTATGTGTTCTATCTTCCAATCAAAACCCGTAGGACAACCGCAGATTGTGACATGGTTTTCGTTATTAGGGCTGGGTATAAGAAAATTACCGCAACACGGAACAATTTGGCTACCGAATGACTCATAGTCACAATCCTTATCTAAAGACCTTAATAAATATAATGCAGTTGCGGAGAGAGCATATGAGCCATCTTTTTCGCTAATTACAATCTCATCGGCAATGCGCAAATATACTTCGCCATGAGAGCATAGATCTTCTTTATCATATCCATCATCATCCATTATCCAATGCTGACGGATAATATGTATATCGAAATCTGTTTGCATAAGTTTTTTATCAACTCTTAAGATTAATAGCTTGTAGGGTGCGCCCTGCGCACCAATTAATTTCTCAAAGGGTAGTTTAGTCGATTGGATTGGGAAAATTCGATAGGTGATTTCTAAAGTACACTTTATGTTTTCAGAAATTTCTTATGAAAGGCGCGCGAAGCGCACCCTGTAACTGTCAATGCTTTTGATTGACTTCTTTAGTTTATAAATGTTAATTAATAGCTTTAAGAGGTTATTTAAGATACAAGTTTACATTCCACGTACCACGGGTATATTGACTTAGGTGTAGCCTAAAACAACTACTACATAATTTTTAAAAACATAAATAAAACCTTCCTATATTCCCATTGCCTCTACTTTATGAGTTTACCAACGTGCATAATGAAACTGATCAAATCTGGAACTATTTGCATAACTAAAACCATCTAAATCAGGGAATAGAGTCATGTAACTAATGTCAAATATCTCTGTTAAATCCTTTATAGCTTGTGCTTTAAATTCCGGTGAAATATGTATAGCTATATAGGCATCAGGATTATCTTTAATAGCAATGCTACCTAGAGAATGGTGAATGGTTTTGCTATAAACAAACTGAGCTTTTTGCGATGCTATACGTTTGGTTACTTCTGGCGAATGCCATACTAAGGGGTGATCAACATTATTTATATTTTCGAATGCTTCTGAATAACTTTTAGAGGCGATGCCAGTCTTATTTTCATCACCTCCAACAAAACTAGAATGGAAGCCAAAAAGTAAACCATCTAAATCTGGATTAGAAGAACTGGCGAACCATAGTCCGACCAACAAGCTTCTAGATACATCTATGAGTCTTGTTGCTGCACCATGGTGTTGTAACTTTGCCAATAGCTCTAAGTCATTAAGCTCTCTTCCAGAATCATACCTATAACCCTGCTGTGTAGCATGATCTAAAAGTATATTTTCATAGTATTGTATGTCTGTTTCTTTGATTACATCTTTTGTTCTTGCAAGCCTTCGATATGCTGAACTATGAATAAACCAGCTAATATCACTTTGACCCCTCCAAAAATATGCTTTGAAGTGTTCTGAGTTGTGTTGTTTTATCACATCAAATAATTCACTAATATTTTCAGGTGAAGGTATGGTTCCATATATTTCACTATTATATTTTTTCATTATATATTTCGCACGATAGCAAAGGAGTTTTATAGAACATAATATCGTTGCTGGGCTAGAAGCCCAGCCTACAGATTTAGAGAACTTCATTTTTTACACCAACGTTGCAACGGAGATGCTGTTTAGCCCCGATTTGAGAAGCGTTATAAAAATTGCACTGCAATTTTAGCTTCGCAAGATAAAATCCCTTAAAAGGGATTTTCTGTAAGGATATTTCTAAAAATTGTAAAGCCCTCTAACCCCTAATGCGCCTCATCCCAATTATCACCCACACCGGTTTCAACCAACAACGGAACCGCAAAATCAATATCCCAGCCCAATTGCTTAGCAGTGACACTTAACACATCTTGCATGGCAGTTTTAATAAGCTCACCAATCTCATCGGCTTTATCGCTATCGACTTCAAACACTAATTCATCATGCACTTGCAATAGCATCGTGGCGTTCTCTTTGGGTAATACTTTATCCACGGCTATCATCGCCAGCTTAATAATATCGGCAGCGCTGCCTTGTAGCGGGGCGTTAATGGCGGCACGTTCAGCACCGCGGCGTACCATTTGATTGCTATGATTAATATCAGGTGTGTAGAGCTTACGACCGAGTATGGTCTCGATATAGCCTTTTTCAACCGCACTATTACGAGTATCTTGCATATACTGTCTAACCCCTGGGTAACGCTCAAAGTATTGATTGATATAGTCTTGCGCCTCTGAGCGGCTCATCTGTAATTGCTTCGCCAAACCAAACGCACTCATGCCATAGAGAAGCCCAAAGTTAATCGCTTTGGCGTTACGACGCTCAGTCGGGGTAACCTCATCAACTGTTTTGCCCAGTACTTCAGCAGCAGTAGCGGTGTGAATATCCAGCCCCTCTTTAAAGGCACGAGTAAGGTTTTTATCGCCAGAGAAGTGCGCCATCAGACGTAGCTCAATCTGTGAGTAATCCGCCGCCAATAGCACACGACCTTTAGGGGCGATAAAGGCTTGACGAATCAGACGCCCCGTCTTGGTACGAATAGGAATGTTTTGTAAGTTCGGATCAGTCGAGGACAAGCGCCCTGTACTGGTCAGTGCTTGATGATAGCTGGTGTGTACTCGGTCGGTATCTTTGTCAGCTACCGCATCAAGCGCATCGGTATAGGTGTTTTTCAGCTTGGCTAGACTGCGATATTCAAGCGCTATCTCAGCTAAGGGGTGGTCAATTTTAGATAGCACGGCTTCGCCCGTTGAGTATTGCCCTGACTTGGTCTTTTTACCACCAATCACGCCTAATTTATCGAACAATACTTCGCCCAATTGCTTGGGTGAGCCAAGATTGAATTCTTCTCCCGCTTCATTGTAAGCTTGCGTCTCTAGCTCAACAATCTCTTCATCAAAGCGTTCGGATAACTCATTTAAAAATGGCCGTTTAATCATGATGCCTGACGCTTCCATTTGGCACAGTATCTGCGCCACAGGAATTTCAAGCTCGTGCAATAGACGTTGATTAACGGCATCGTCTTTAAGCTTATCAGAGAACAGCTCAAACAGCTGATAGGTAATATCGGCATCTTCACACGCATAGTCACTGGCGATATCAATCGCTACTTTATCAAAGGTGACTTGTTTAGCGCCTTTACCGGCAACGTCTTCAAAACTGATGGTTTGCGTATGTAGGTAGTAGCGGGCCAGATCGTCCATGCTATGTCGGGTAGCAGCAGCGTTTAGGACGTAGCTAGCTAGCATGGTATCGGCTAACCAGTTTTTCGGCGTAGTGTTGATATTGATGCCGTACTTACTTAAAACATGCGTATCATATTTTAAATGTTGACCAATTTTACCAATCTTTGGGTTCTCTAAAATAGGTTTGAGTTTGGCAAGCACCGTATCACGGTCAAGCTGTTTGGCTATTAACGGGTCAACTTCGGCATCTGCTATCAGAGCAGCTTGTTCCGCTTCTTCCTTCTTGTTTTTAGCCTTTTTCATGGGCTCATTATAATCGACATGCTTAAGCGGTAAATAATAAGCCTCATGTGCCTGCAATGAGAATGACAGCCCAACAATCTCCGCTTCTCGCCAATCAATACTGGTGGTTTCAGTATCGACGGCAAAGTAGGGAGCGCTCTCAAGTCTCTCCACTAAAGTATCAAAGGCAGGCTCATCAAGGATGGTGTGCCATGCTTTTTCATGGTTTTTACTGTCTTTAATATGTTCAATGATTGACGCCTGCTTTTGGTTTTGCAACGTTTTCGCCACATGCGCTTGTGATTCCGCATCAGCTTTACTATCAGAAACACTGTCGCTGCTCGAATTAGCAGGATGATTGGGATGATCCAACGAGGCTAATTCATTTTTGAATTCAAGTTCGCTATATAAGTCGCGCAATTCATCAACAAATGCACTTGGATCGGTATTGATACGCAAATCTTCCCAATCTTGACCAATCTCCAAGTTGGTAATGATGGTTGCCAACTGTTTATCACGCGGAATATTATCGGCAAATTCGACCAGTTTTTCGCCCACTTTACCTTTAATATCGCTGGCATTAGCAAGGATATTGTCAACGGTATCGTATGTTTTTAGCCATTTAACGGCTGTTTTTTCGCCGACACTGGGGATGCCTTTGATACCGTCAGAGGCGTCGCCCATCAGCGTTAATAGGTCAATCATTTGATTAGGCTTAATACCGTATTTATCTTCAACGCCTTGCACATCGACGACCTTGCCAGAGAAGCTGTCTTCTAATAAAACACAATCGTTAATCAACTGCATCATGTCTTTATCGCCACTTGAAATGACCACATGATGCCCTTCTTGCACCGCACGATAGGTCAATGTACCGATAATGTCATCCGCTTCTGCCCCCTCAATGCGAAGTAGCGGAATACCCAACGCCCGAACCAAACGGTGGATATACGGGATTTGCTCTGCCAATTCCACATCCATTTTAGGACGATTTGCCTTGTAATCCTCTGACATAGCATGTCGAAACGTCGGCGACTTAGTATCAAAACACACTGCCATATGGGTGGGATGATAACGACGCATAAGTTTTAAAAGCGCATTAAGCGTGCCACGAATAGCATTGGTCATAAGACCTTGCGTATTCATCATGGTTTTGGGGAGGGCATGATAGGTACGGAATAGATAATATGATCCATCGACCAAGATGAAAGGTGGCTCATTTTTATTGATATGACTGGTATCCATTGTTGCTACATTAGGCAAATCGTCAAAAGTCGGCAAAACATTTGGATCAATAGCGTCATGTGAGGTATCGTTTGTCGTATCTAGAGTGCGGTCTGGCGTTGCAGTTTTTTTAAGGGCATTTTCAGTCATAGGATGTCGCTTTATTTATAAGGGTTTTATGTTTTAATAATAGCTAAGGTAGGTCCTTTAGGTATACAACCTTGTGGTTCATTATAACCAAAATTTAAGGCTTCGATAGAGAGATTATGGAAAGAGCGGGATAAACAAAAAACCCAAATCGCACGACTGCAATTTGGGTTTTGAGTATGTCTAATAAGGCCCACCTTGAATTAAATTAGTATGGGTTTACTCTCTTTATTCTTAGTTAGCTTGTCAATAACCTTTTATTTAACTTCTGACGATAACTGTACATCAATGTTGCCACGAGTTGCTTTTGAGTAGGGGCAAACTTCGTGCGCTTTTTCGACTGCTTTTTGAACCTCATCAGCGTTAAGGTCAGTATTGCTAGCAATAACATGCAATTTAGCCGCTATGCTATATTCGTGTTGCTCACTTTGTAATAAATCAACTTCTACTTCTGTCGTAGAATCAAAGCTAAGATTTTGCATTTTTTTAACCACATCTAAAGCGCTATCAAAGCATGCGCCATAACCCATGGCAAAAAGCTGTTCTGGATTATTTCCGTCAGCGGATGGGCTAGGGGGTTGCATATTAATAACTAAATCGCTGTCGCTTAAAGTCGCTTTGCCCATACGACCGCCACTGACTGAAGCTTTAGTAGAATATAATGTTTTCATAATAGGTCCTTGTGGTTATAAATATAATATTTCTTAAAGTATAATATTTCTTAAAGTAATGATGACAGTGTAAATGATAAATATTTAAAAGCATGATATCTACACTGTTAAAAAACTATAACAAAATACCAGTCTGGTTACATCAAATAAGGGATAAAAATTGTCCGGTCTAAGTTTGTTTTTTGTGAATAAATCTTTAATTTATGGCATTATATAAAAATATGAGTATTCGTTAGCAGAGTATAAATTATATATATTTAAATAATGGATAATGACACTGGTATTTTAATGAGATGATTTAATTAACTCATTAGTGATCTGATTTGAAAGGAAAGTACTATGACCAATAATAAGTTTAACTTGACGACATTTGCTACTGTTGCAAGCTTGATTTTAGTAGGCTGTGGGGGCGATAGTGATGATACGGGTGCTAAGCAAAAGGATGGTAACGTTGGTAACACCTCGATTTCAATAAATATCTTCGATAGTAAGTATAATGTAGCTGACAAAAAAGACGCCATAAAACGTGTCAAATGGGTTTTTGAAGATGGTAATCGTCAACTTATTGAAAAAGATCTTATTAGTGTCAACACAAGAGGGGGACTTAATAATAATGATATGGTTGTGCTCGGTAACAATTTTCAAAGCTTAATCAGTAAAGATATAGTTCAAGTTGAAGGTAATCAGGTTAAGTATGAATTAAAAGATTTAAAAACAGATCGCATGGAAAGCATCACTTATACATTTGTTCCCATTGATCTAACGGGCGTAACTGGCAAAGATGGTAACGTTGATAAAGGCACAGGATTGATAACTGACTTAAGTTACTATGATCAAATACCGGATACTGTCAGTTACCCTGAGGGTTCAGAGTGTTATGTTATTAAAACGAGTAGCAGTGATGACTTATACTTTTTTGATTTAGAAACGGATAAGACTAATTATGTTTCTTTAATGGATTGGGAAAAAGCATATTCTACTATAGCGTCAAAAAAACCTCACAGATTTGAGCAATTAAAGATAGGCCCAACTAACCAATACCCTGCGAGCCGCATTGTTTACGTTAATGATCCTAATAATGAGAATTATAATTATAGCGCGGTTAATTATGAAAACGTTATTTATGAATCTGAATATGCTACTAAAGGTAGTTATTCCGAAAATTATGACTTGTCTAAAGGTGCTGTAGACTGTTCAATCATTAATAATGTCGCTGCAGATTTTATTGAGGCTCAAATCTTAAAATATTACCAATAAAGTGTGAACGTTAAATCTTTACCATAATTTCTATAGGTGCGTTTAGAGGTTTCTAAATCGCGCCTTTTTTATAGGTAAAACCTGCACCCTAATGCTAAATCCGCTACAATACGCATTTATTTTTTAGATATAACAAAAAATTTCCAAACATGCACTATTTAAGTAGAAGCCATAAATTATGAGCGTAGATCCGAAAAAGCTAAATGCCGAAGTGGCCAAACGTCGTACTTTTGCCATTATCTCTCACCCCGATGCGGGTAAAACCACCATGACTGAAAAGCTGTTGTTATGGGGCAAAGCCATTCAGGTAGCCGGTGAGGTCAAAAGTCGTAAATCTGATCGACATGCAACATCTGATTGGATGAGTATGGAACAAGAACGTGGCATTTCGATAACCACATCGGTCATGCAGTTTCCGTATAAACAACACATCGTTAATTTGCTCGATACCCCAGGTCACGCCGACTTTAGTGAGGATACCTACCGCACGTTAACGGCAGTTGATAGTGCGCTAATGATGATTGATGGTGCCAAAGGGGTGGAGGCTCGAACGGTCAAATTGATGGAAGTGTGCCGGATGCGTGACACGCCTATCATCTCATTTGTTAATAAGTTAGACCGTCAAGTCCGAGATCCTCTTGAATTATTGAGTGAAATTGAGACCGTACTCAACATAAAATGCGTACCACTCACTTGGCCTGTGGGTATGGGGCAAGATTTTATTGGGGTATATCATTTAACCGAAAATAAGACCTACTTCTATGAAAAAGGTCATGGTGGCGAGATTACCGAGATTGAGACTCGAGAGGGCTACGACTATCCAGATGTACGTGAGCGGCTAGGCAATCTAGCGTTTGCAGAATTTGAAGAGTCTCTTGAGTTGGTGCAAATGGCACTCGAAGACTTTGAAGTTGATGCTTTTTTAGAAGGTAAGATGACACCTGTATTGTTTGGTACCGCACTGGGTAACTTTGGTGTGAATATGGTGCTGGATACTCTAGTTGACTATGCTCCTCCGCCAAAAGATCATCCTACTCACGAGCGGGTTGTTGAGTCAAAAGAAACCAGTTTTAGTGGTTTTGTGTTTAAAATTCAAGCCAACATGGATCCTCGACATCGTGACCGCATTGCCTTTATGCGTGTTTGCTCAGGCAAGTACTCTAAAGGTATGAAAATGAAGCATGTGCGTCTTGGCAAAGAGGTGCGTATCACGGATGCACTGACTTTCTTAGCAGGTGACCGTGAAGCATTAGAAGAAGCCTATCCGGGAGATATTATAGGGTTGCATAACCACGGGACTATTAGTATCGGCGACAGCTTTACCGAAGGAGAAACGCTGAACTTTACCGGTATTCCGCATTTTGCCCCTGAGCTTTTCCGCCGTGTGGTATTAAAAGATCCTCTCAAATCTAAAGCACTACAAAAAGGCTTGCAGCAGCTCAGTGAAGAGGGGGCGACTCAGGTATTTATGCCACAAGTCAATAATGACTTGATTTTAGGTGCAGTGGGCGTGCTGCAGTTTGAGGTAGTGGCGCACAGGCTTAAAGAGGAATACAAAGTACAGTGTACTTTTGAGCCGGTATCCATTGCTACGGTGCGCTGGATTCATTGTGATGACGAGATGGCACTTGCCAAGTTTAAGAAGAAGGCTCATGACCAGTTATCGCTAGATGGTGGCGGATATCTCACGTATCTTGCGCCAAGTCGTGTGAATTTGCAGCTGATGCAAGAACGTTATCCAGAAGTGACATTTAGCAACACGCGCGAACACTAATCTTGCCTTAATATTTTATAGTGAGCAGTTAGTGAGTACGTGTTCTCATTTAATTAATGGCTAAAGCTAAAAACCGACTACATTCTAAATCTTTAATAAGTTCAATAATATCTATGATATTGGGTTCAATATCTGCACAGGCAGCTACTTTTATTTATGAATACAGGTTCTTAAAAACTACAGATTTAAAATGGGATAGCTATTCAAAACTATACGGCTAAAACAATAGACTAGTTACGAAAATAATAGACTTCTAACTTGTATGGCTGACTTCTTAAAGTTCTAGAAATAGGTTAGTATAATATTAACTTAGGCCACGGAGATTTTTATGACAGCATCAAGTAATGAAAAATTGAATATTAAAGTTTGGCAGCTTAAAGCGCTCAATGAAGAGCTAGGTAAACTAACAGTGACCATTGAGGATACGTTAACTGTTGGACGTGACAAAGACAATAATATGGTATTAGGCAGTAAGCAGGTATCACGTAACCATGCGGAGCTTAGGGTCATTAATGGAACCCTTCAAGTAAGCGACCTTGGCTCTTCAAACGGCACATTTGTGAATGAGACAAAAATTGAGCCAAATTTAGCACATCCACTTAAGCTGGATGATGTGGTTAGTTTTGCTATCTATAAATTCCAAGTAAGCCAAGGAGTACAACAAAAAGCACAGGATGCAACCCCTGTAGAGTCTAATTCAAATACGCCAGTTAAGCCTGACAAAACCGTAGAATTAGCGGCGTCTGCAACCACAGATGGTATCCCAAAGAACTTAGAAACTGCTAATTTAGAGGTTGCTAAAGAGCAGGGAGTCGAAGATTTAATTAAATCTCAAGCATCCATTGATACTAGCGCTCAGACGGATGATCACCCCATTGATCATCCTATTAAGACAGAAGAAGTGGATACGTCAAACAAAGCCACATTAAATGAGCAACTAGAAAAGGAGTTAGAGGAGCCTATTGCCTATGGCGATCCTGATCAAGATAGCTCCGAACTAAATAAGCCCGCTGTTCAAGAGGAGGGGGTAGACAAAGTCAGTGACGCTCCTGATATTGAGTCGGCTAATAATAATGAACACTTCAATGAGCTTGCAAAAGAATCTGATTCGGATGTGTTACGTGCCAAACAAGCCGCTACTACAAAACTCTCTGGCACTGTAGATATTGACCCAACACTTTCTGAAAAAGAACCAAGTTCTTTGAATACAGTTGATGAACAACAACAACATGATGTGGCACATGTTAATAGAAGTAACACAAGTGCCAATCAAGCTCCTGAACGTAAAGTCAGTAGTTTGTGGTGGATAATATTGATTTTACTGGGCTTAGCAGCTGCTTTGTGGTTATTCAACAGCGGCCAAATGGGCTAGGATATGTAACAGAAAGAAATAATTTATAAAAAAACGAAATTAGGGGTTGTGTTTTAGACAATATTTGCTAGAATACTCCCCACTTTGAAGGAACAAGCCGACTTAGCTCAGTTGGTAGAGCAACTGACTTGTAATCAGTAGGTCGCCAGTTCGATTCCGGCAGTCGGCACCATTCTTCATAGTGAGTTAGATTGTTTAACTATTCAAAGTTAAATTATTTCAACAGTTACATTGATTAAGTAATACTGCTGCATAGCAACAATGTAAGACCAATTATTTATTAAGTAATATTGTTATTGCGTTTTACAAACTCGGTGGGGTTGGGGAGCGGTCAAACCCAACAGACTGTAAATCTGTCGCGAAAGCTTCGAAGGTTCGAATCCTTCCCCCACCACCATTTTCTAGTAGCATTATTTTCGATAATGTTCAGTCGATATTCAGTCTTTATCAGTATACAGCCTGGATTTGTATAACAGTCCTAAAGACTGCTGATACCGCGGGTGTGGTATAATGGTAACACCTCAGCCTTCCAAGCTGATGACGCGGGTTCGATTCCCGCCACCCGCTCCAAATTTGTTATACTCCTTTAGTAGTTATAAAAATTAATGCTCATATAGCTCAGCGGTAGAGCACTCCCTTGGTAAGGGAGAGGTCTCGAGTTCAATTCTCGATATGAGCTCCAGTATTCATGCCTGACCTAATCTTATGTTAAGGTTTGAATCCGAGAAATAAAGATAGATGTTAATTGAGATGTTTACAAGGGCGAGTGATGACCTTGAGCCACTTGGAATTACATATATAAATTAGTTGAATTAGGCAGCACTTAGTGTTGCCTTTTAGTGCTATAAAAAGGTAGCTATGAGTAGATCACTACTCATTATAATTTTAAGTCTCATTTAATTTAATAAACCAATAAGAGGACACACTCATGGCAAAGGCCAAGTTCGAACGAAACAAACCACACGTAAACGTAGGTACAATCGGCCACGTTGACCACGGTAAAACGACCCTAACAGCCGCTATAGCAACCGTAGCAGCAAAAACATCAGGCGGCGAAGCAAAAGACTACGCAGCTATTGACAGTGCCCCAGAAGAAAAAGCACGTGGTATCACAATTAACACCTCACACATCGAATATGACACAGAAGCACGTCACTACGCTCACGTAGACTGCCCAGGTCACGCCGACTACGTAAAAAACATGATTACCGGTGCAGCCCAAATGGACGGCGCAATTTTAGTCGTATCAGCCACAGACGGCCCAATGCCACAAACCCGTGAACATATCTTATTATCACGTCAGGTAGGCGTACCATACATTTTGGTCTTCATGAACAAATGTGACATGGTAGACGACGAAGAACTATTAGAACTAGTAGAAATGGAAGTACGTGAACTACTATCAGACTATGACTTCCCAGGCGATGATACCCCAATCATCAAAGGCTCAGCCCTAGAAGCCCTAAACGGTAGCGACGGCCCCTATGGCGAACCAGCCGTACTAGAACTACTCAATACCCTTGACACCTACATACCAGAACCAGAACGTGACGTAGATAAGCCATTCCTAATGCCTATCGAAGACGTATTCTCAATCTCAGGTCGTGGAACCGTAGTAACCGGACGTGTTGAATCAGGTATCGTAAAAGTAGGCGACGAGATTGAAATCGTTGGTATCAAAGACACTCAAAAAACCACCTGTACAGGTGTAGAGATGTTCCGTAAGCTACTAGACGAAGGTCGTGCAGGCGAGAACTGTGGTGTACTACTACGTGGTACTAAGCGAGAAGAAGTACAACGTGGTCAAGTACTAGCAAAACCAGGTTCAATCACACCGCATACCAAGTTTGACGCAGAAGTATACGTATTATCAAAAGAAGAAGGTGGTCGTCACACTCCATTCTTAAATGGATACCGTCCGCAGTTTTACTTCCGTACGACTGACGTAACTGGTGCCATTCAGTTAGAAGAAGGTACAGAGATGGTTATGCCAGGCGATAACGTAGAGATGGGCGTAGAGCTTATCCATCCAATCGCTATGGACAAAGGCTTACGCTTCGCTATCCGTGAAGGTGGCCGTACGGTTGGTGCTGGTGTTGTCTCTACTGTTAAAGACTAATAGTA
>NZ_JBXYJE010000014.1:0-68918 GCF_057396285.1 Psychrobacter sp. CX97
TGAACTGACCCCCAAAAGTTGGACGGTTTAAGTCTATCTCAAGGACTGAATTCTGTACTTCACAGGACTCAGTCCTTTAAGTTTAAGCTGAATACGCTCATGATTGTAATAATGAATGTACTCATGAATTTGCTTTTCTAGTTCATCAATAGTTTTAGGCTTTTCAATATAGATGGTCTCACACTTCAGTGTGCCAAAGAAGCTCTCCATTAACGCATTATCTATGCAGTTGCCTTTTCTACTCATGCTTTGTCTTATCTTATGCTTTTTAAGCGTCTTTCTAAAAGGCTTCATTTGATAATGCCAGCCTTGATCAGAGTGAAGCATTAACTTTTTATGACGACTTGTTTTCGTCTTATCTAGCGCAAAATCTAGCATTTTACTTACCACATCATAGGTTGGTCTTTTAGATAAGGTATAACTGACTATTTCATTATTATAGCAATCAAGAATCGGAGATAGATATAATTTATTGTCACCCACCTTAAACTCAGTAATGTCTGTTAACCAGCGTTTATTGGGTTTACCAGCATGGAAGCGACGCTTTAAATAGTTCTTTGCTATTTTTCCCTGTTGACCTTTATAGGATCGATACTTCTTTCTTCTGATCTTCGCATTAAGATTTAACTGCTTCATAAGCTTGGCAATAAGCTTATGGTTATGATGCATGCCTAACTGCTTTAATGCGGCTGTGATTCTACGATAGCCATACCGACCTTTATGTTGGTAATATAGCTCGATGATACGCTGCTTTAAATCAGCGTATTTGTCTTCAGCATCAAACTGACACCTATGGTAATAAAAGACACTTTTAGGCATATCAGCTATCTTAAGTAAAGCTGATATGCAATATTTATCCCTTAGTCCTTCGATGAGCCTTGCTTTGTCTCGGCTTGTTCCCTCTCCCTGAGCAAGGCATCGAGCTTTTTTAGGTAGGCATTCTCCGCACGAAGATATTCATTCTCACGTTTCAGCTCTGCTAATATCTTTTCATCATCTGGTTTGTCTGTGATAAATGGTTTGCTCATGGCCGCTCTACCTTTACGTTTAGATATGAGTCCAGACATACCCTGTAGTCGATAAGCTTTGTGCCACTGGCTGATTAAAGCTGGTGAGCTGATGTTATACCTTAGAGCAACTTCCAATTGACTTAGGCCTTGGGTAAGCATCGTTGTTAGTACGTTAAGTTTAAACTCACTACTGTATTTGGCTTTGCTTGTCTTTGGCTTAATAGCCTTTATACCACCGCTTTGATATTGCTTGACCCATTTACTTACAAATCTTGGATTCACTTTAAACTTCTTTGCTGTGGCATGACCGGTATGTCCTTGCTTATAGTATCCTATGACTTTGATCTTAAAATCTAGATTGTAACGCATAAAAATACCCCATAAGTTGTGTCCAACTTTTGGGGGTCAGTTCACTTTGGGTTTGGGCTTTTTTAATAGTCCTCTTATATTTGCCTAGTTTATGAGTTTATCTATTGCACCTGACTTTATTATTGTAACTTCTATTGTATTAACCCAATAGGAATTAAACGATATAGTGAAGAATATTCGTGAATCAAAGTAAGGCTATACGATTACAAGGTTATCCTCGTTTGCTGTACCCGCCTCAAAATACATAGATGATCTACCTAACCTCGGTTGCCTTTTAATTATTTTAGTTTAGACTAGCTCGATAATAGTGCCCCAGTCTATAACATTCCAACTGATTAGGAGAAGAAATGTTCACTCAGTCGCCTTTAACAGACTTTATTAAAACAAACAATAATCTAAAGTCAAAGTTACGACATACTAAACTGACAGGTATTGTGGTAGCGATATTAATGACAGGCATTGCTTGTTCAGATACAAGTGGTAATGTAAGTGCACAAGAAAATGCACAAGAAAGTGTCGATGCTAACGTGCAAGACTCAGCCCAACAAGTTGATGCCACTCAGCCAGTAAATAAGCAAACTGCTGGGGATCAAGCATCCGATAAACCGGAAAAAAATGATCAGGGCAGCACAGGTACCATCAATGCAACATCAAATGATGTATTACCCACACTGGAGTACTCTACAACTAATTTGTCTGAAATTTCGCAGAAAGTAAACAACAGTGAGTGGCAGGCTGGAAGTGAGATAAATCAAACGATTGGGACTAAACTACAGGCCTTATTAAACTGGAACAATCACGGTGTTGGAGCAGTGGATGGAAAGTGGGGTAGAAATACACGCAAAGCCATGCAGGCATTTCAAAAGGCTAAAGGTTTAAACGTTACCGATACTTTGAATCAAGAAACTTGGGATGCGTTGAATGAAAATAGTAATTTGGTTAATCAGCCAGTTTTAGTGAACTACACGCTCAAAGATGCAGATGTGAATATAAAAACGACTAAGATTCCTACAAGTGCTGAAGCAAAGGGAAAACTTGAAGGCATGTATTATGAAAGTGTACCAGAAGCAATAGCCGAGAAATTTCATATAGATTTGCAATATTTAAAGCAGCTCAATCCAAGTATTAAGTTTAAGTCGGGCGAGACCATTACCGTCTATAATCCAGGTAATCCAAACACCACACCAATCAGCCGTGTGGTAGCGGATAAAAATAGTGAAACGTTATTTGCCTATGATAAATCGGATAATATGGTTGCCAGTTATCCCACAACAGTTGGCAGTACTGCGACACCATCGCCTAGTGGTACTCATAAAGTGAAAGTGAAAGTCCATGAGCCTAATTATACTTATACGGCAGATGATGGCAGTCAAACAATCCTTCCGCCTGGTGCAAATAACCCAGTTGGCTTGGTGTGGATTGGGTTGACAAAGCCATCATACGGCATTCATGGTTCGCCAGACCCTGAGCGCATTAGTCGTCAAGCATCATCGGGCTGTGTGCGGTTAACTAACTGGGATGCTTTGGCGTTATTTGATGTTATCGATGATAATGCGACCGTAGAATTTAAATAGTATTTAAATAATATAAGTGCCAAACTAAAAAACCGCTAATTAATTTAGCGGTTTTTTAATGGTCTAGACAAGTGATATGAATTAGATTAGGTTTTACCACGATAAGTAATGCGACCTTTAGTCAAGTCGTAAGGAGTCATTTCGACTTTAACTTTATCACCTGTCAGAATACGAATGTAGTGCTTGCGCATTTTACCAGAGATATGAGCCGTAATTTCATGACCATTCTCTAGGCGAACTTTAAAAAGCGTGTTAGGAAGGGTGTCAATGACTTCGCCTTCAAATTCAATAATATCGTCTTGTTTTGCCATAACTGTGTGGGTGTACCCATAGTAAGAAATTTGTAGGTCTAAATTATACGCCATGCGCCTTTATTAAGCAAATTGCTTATGTTCTAAACCTGTGCCAATTGGTTAGTTTAAATTGGCAAGTTTAGCCATTGCGGAGTTAGTGGCATCTTAGGAAGTAGGCTTTGAAAGCGGTCTGGGTAGTAGGCATTAATAAAATACAAACCATCAGGTGAAGCAGTGGGCGGGGCAATAGTACGGTCGTGAGCATTTAAAATACGAAGATAATCATCAGGCTTTAATTCGCCCTTTCCAATAGCGAACAAAGTGCCCATTAAGTTGCGAACCATATGATGTAAAAAGCCATCTGCTTGTATGTCAAAGACAATAAACTGCCCATGCTCAAATAAAGCAGCATGATGAATATTACGAACAGGCTGGTTGGATTGGCAGGCAGCGGCTCTAAAGCTTGTAAAATCGTGTTGACCGACAATATACTGAGCGGCTTCTTGCATTTTTAGCAAATTAAGAGGTTCATGAATGTGAGTAACGTGATGGTATAGCATGGCAGGGCGTTGCGGCTGATTTAAGGTAATGTAGCGGTAACGACGAGCAATTGCGCCGAAACGAGCATGAAACTCATCTGGCATTGGCTTTATCCATCGTAGCGAAATATCGAATGGTAATAAACTATTTACCCCACGCAGCCAGTTATAGACAGTTCTAGATGCGGTAGTTTTAAAGTGTGCCAGCATGTTACCCGCGTGTACGCCAGCATCAGTACGACCTGCAGCCACCACTTCAATGTTTTCGTTGGCAATCTTACTAAAGGCCTGTTCGACCACCGCTTGCACACCCAATACTTCTTGCTGCCGTTGCCAACCTCTATAGTTAGATCCGACAAACTCAAGTCCGATCGCATAGGTCGTCGATTTTTTCTCAGAGTCATTGGCATGAGTGGCTGTCAGATCGGTAGATTGGCCGTTGTGTGGATCGGTTGTCATAAATAGTATTCTTAGGTCACAAAGTGTAAAGGGGTAACAGTATAGTCAACGCAATTTAAAATCGATACAAGGCAATTGAGTGAAAGTACAATAATTGTATGCTAAACGAGGTTAACACCGTAGCGATTTACACGTTTGCCGACTATTTTATTTATAGATATATTATAGTCAAAGGCAATGTAAAGAGTGACAATGTAGACCTAGCTAGATGTACTCAATGAGGTCGGGCGCCTTCTACCTCAATTATCTGCTTCCAACTATAGATTATAGATAGGTATTTTGGATGAATAGTTTAGATGCAGACCCTAGAAAGTATTCATTTAGATAACCCTATATTCGTTTTACTAATGCTATAAGTCCAGCGTTGGCGCCGCCGGGTAGGCGTATCATACGCTAAGTGCAACCAAAGTAAACGAGCATAGATAGCGGGAATGGTTAAACGTCCCGCTGAGAATACATGATGTTCATATTGCCAGCTGCCAGCCGCATAAGCATCGCTGACACCGCCATAAGGGCATTGAGTAGTCGTGACCAGTATATGCCCATTTTTGTACAAGGTATCCATTGTCTTGGCTATACGGTCATTATAAGGTAGATTTCCAGCGCCAAAGCCGATTAATATAATGCCTGTCGCTGGTAATTTAGCTAGTGTCTCAAGTTGGGTAACAAACCAGTCTGGATTGATAGGCACACAATAAATAGTAGGGATAATGGCTGTTTTAGCCGTCAATACTATATCAGGTAGTTTGGTTTTTTTATCATTTATCCAGTGCTGTCGTCGAGTATCGGGCAGTGATTTTAGGTAGCTATTAGCGGGGTAGCCGGCTCGGTTATGTCCCGTAAATGCCATTAAATCATGACTATGAATCTTTTGAACGGTTTGTGCAGGCCAAACTTCGCCACCAAAAGCAATGTGAACACCTGACTCGCCATAACCGGCAATACCTAATGCATCCTTTAAATTTACCCAAGCATCACTGTGTTCGTCAATGGTGTAGTCATGAATGTCATTAGCATTAAAAAGCGGTTTCATACTACCAGTCAATACAATGCAAATATCTGAGCCTGCAAAAGCTTCAGCTAAAAAAGCCCCTAAATAACTCAAGGTATCAGTACCAGTAATAATTATAAACTGCTTATAGCGTTGACTGTATTTAGATAAAATCAACTTAAAAAAATGTACAAAATCTTCAGGCGTGAAATGGCTACTGTCTTTAACAACCGTGTTGTCTAAGATATCAACTTGTTGCGAACTGCGTTGTCGCATGAGTTTTAAAAGTAGGGGTGTAAATGTTGGCGCAGGTAAAGTAGATAATGGTTTACCATGACTGCCAAAAGTGCCACCTGCATATATCAGCTGAACCGAAATTAAGTCTTGATGTGACAAGGATATTGGTGTACTTACTTGATGTGCATTGGTCATATTTGAGTTCTATATTTTCAATATTTGGCGATATGATGTGGCTGTATGTAGCTGTGTTCTAAACATATGGGCTGGATTTTTAGTAGCTGATTTCTAACAATAGTATAGCGCTTCTATTTCATCGCGAATACCAAAATTAGCAATAAAGCAATGCTAAACAATTACCGTATTAACTTGACGTTGTATACCCGCTTTAATAAATATAATCTGCCTAATGTTAGATCACTAACTAGGTCGGTACTCTGACTAAACACACGACTATATAGACTATGGTCTCGCTCTTTGTCATAAGTTTACATCGAGCGTCTCTGCTCGCTAGCCTTGCGATCATTATTCTAGAGACTTTAATCATGCGAATAGTGCGGTATTTTAGATTTTGTTAGAAAAAGAGATATTTTAAATTTAATATCGACGTTCCTAAACACACATTCCTAAACACACGTTCCTAAAAACACGCTGCTAAAAATAAAAGGTATAAAGCAGCAACTCTATACCTTTTTTAAGCTAACGTCTTTGATTTGTAGTTAAATATTTTGTAGTTATATATAGTGTACTCAGTTTTAGTACCACTGTACTGTTTTTTGATTAAAAAAGATGATGGAATTCGTCAGACTTACTGAGGGTTAACGGCATTATTTTAGCTAGTAATGTATTCAATGTAATCTATTAAGTATCCGTTATGCCAGTTATTGAATTAGCTCTACGCACACATACAGAATACAATAGATTAGTTCATGCGAGTCAAAATATCTTCAGCAAGTGTTTTTTGGGTGATACTGGCTTCACTTTGCAAAATCTCGTTGATTAAACGTTTTGCACTATCGTATTCACCAAGTTCAAGATATTGCTGCGCTAAATCTAGCGTAATTTGGGAGTTGTCTAAGTCCTGTACAAAATCGAAAACCTTTAAGAAATCAGCGTCATCAATCTCTTTTACAACGGATGCTTTATCTGCAACTGCACTATCATTATTTTCTAGCGTTAAATCAGTAGGCTGGCTTGACTCTTGTGCATGCACCTCTAGACCCATATCTTTGTCTGGCATTTCTGCAAGCTTTGATAGTGGATCAGCCTCCTGACCCTCATACTGAAAGTCGACTAGTCGGTTGTCGTCAGTAAGCTGAGAGTGTGGCGCAGACTTTGAGCCTTCAAAATTTGTGACATTTGTCTCACTATCTAACCCATCACTACTAAATCTATCATTATTTAACCTATAAGAGGGGTTATAAGTTTCCTCATCAAAATTTAGTGAGTCATCTTTATTATCATTGCCAAGACTCAGACTATGTGCATCTTTGATAAGGTTGACTGGATTATGATTTGCCTGAGCAGTATCAATAGGCGTTGATAATTCAGTATCTGAAGCATCATTCTCCAAGGAGAATGCAAACTCATCAGCGTTTGAAGAATGAGGTTCTAACGTGTCGAGAATTGATTGTTCAGAGGTTAATTTATCGGTTACTAATTTATCGGTTACTAATTTATCAGAGCTGGGCGTTTCATGTTCGCTAAGGTGAAGCTTAGATAAGTCTTCAGTCTCAAGTTCAAAATTATGACTCAAATTTGTGTCAGATTTTGCGTCAGGGGTAACAAGATTATCAGCATTGCTGTTATCTAGCTTTTGTATAGAGCTGCTACTTAATAGAGTGTTTGAATCCTTTACAGCGCTTTCAGAAGGATTAGTAATATTGTCGTCAGTTAGAAATTGCGACTCAAGATCATCAAATGATAAGCTGGATTCTTCGGCGTCCGCATGGTCTATAGAAGCCATCACTTCAAAGCTGTTTAGCTCTGAATTTAACTCTGAATCTGCGGTAAAGTCTAAAGACGATTCAGGCTTTACTTGTTCATTGGCAAAGTGCGGTATAGCTTCAGAGTCTTTGAGATTTGCTTGCAGGTTAGCCTCTTCATCAAGCATAACCTTTAGATTTTGGGCTTGTTGTAGCGTCACTGCATCCGCTTTTAAAAGAACCTGATCATATAGTTTGTTGAATTGATCAATATTATTAGTGACAGCATATACATTTAATAGCTTGAGCATTAAGGCGCTGTTGTCAGGTTGCTTTAAAAGTCCAGCTTTTAATTCTTTAATAGCATTATCGTAGCGTTGCTGATTTATGAAATCTTGAGCGATAACTAAGTGATCAGCTTGTTGTTTGATCTGCGGTTTTAGCGTATCGTGCTGCCTCTTTACATGTACAGGGTTTGACGCTGGTTTAGTTGGTCTAGTACGTCGTGGCATTGGTTTTGGTGTCGCTTTATTATTCTGGCGCACACGAATTAATAAAAATACCAAAAAAATAAGCAAGGCTATCAACACGTAATTTGAATTCATAAGAGCTCCCTCGTCGAGAAATAGAAAAAGCAACTGGTTATATTCTTTTCGACGAATTTTTATTATAAATAGTGTAGAACTAGGTTGTGAAAACTTGAAATATAGAAATGTTTATATTTATAGACGCTATGAGCCTTTTACTAGCTGTTTATAAGTCTAATTGTTTGTTTTTAATTATCATGTGGACTTAACCCTTATCTACAGATTCTTTAACGTTTAGTAGCCTTGTGTTATTTATAGACACCTTGCAGGCGGGTCATAAAGCACCTCCAGTGCTGTGTTTAATACCTGTATTGATAGCACTAGTTTCGTTATTACCTCTATTGTCAGTTGCAATAATAGTATTACCGGATAGCACCTCTTTGATATAGTCATAAGTATTTATTTGTGTTGATAGAGATTTAGCGTTACCAGCATCCGTTTTTTTATTTAAACCATCATCGCCTCTTACACTATGACTATGATTTAAAATATTACGGTCTTTTAAATCATAAGTATTTTCTGCAAATACCGTGCCACTTATTGGCTTGATTCGGCGAGTGACTTGCACATTTAAAGTTTTTGAAGATATTTCTTCACTGGACGGTTTTAGCGCAGACATAACCTCAACTGCTTTAGGAGCAAAAATAGTGACCACATCCTCATTTTGGTTATAGCTACTCATAGAAGGCGTAGGGTGCTGGTTTAAACTTACACTATTTGATACTTGTCTATTTTTATTAACTGTTGCTTTATTACGCGACTCCTCTTTGATTGATTCATATTGAACTGCGTTTGCTTTAATAACAACCTTATTACTTGGCTCACCATTTGGTTTGCGATGCAGATCATCAATACTTGAGAAAAGGCCACCATCAGTGTCTAAGCTAACAAAAAGGTTGCTGGGCGTTTTGTCTGTAGCAAAATCTAAACGTTTATCCAATGGCTGAATGGGTAGGTGTGTTAGCTTATTTAAACTGTTTATGTCAGCCGGCGATGCTTTTAGACTTTTAGCATTCTCTGTAATAACTGTGCTGGATAAGCCTCCCGGACTAAATTTACCTAAGCTCACGTTACTTGATTTAATTAAAGGGTTAGGTACGGTTTTTAATACCTGCAATTTTGTTGGTACAGAGTCTAGGTGTAAGTGCTTGAAAACCTTCGATTCATTATGTTCGTTTAGTGATCTCGCTTGGTGTTTTCGACTTTCAAGACTTTCAAGTAGTGACACAGATTCTAAAGCATCGACTTGCAGGGGATTTACTTTTGGTGGCTTTATTAAGGGTTTCGTCTTTGCAACAAGCATGGGTAGCACATGTTTTTTATTGTCAACTGGAAGCAAAGAAGGTGGTGCCATTTTTTTGACTTCAAGCTTTTTGACTTGAAGATTGGCAAATTGGGACGGTACATTTTTTTTCTTACCACTGTTAACCTTCAGTTGTTTTGCCGAAGAAGGCTTGAAAGACTTAGCTAGTTCTTGCGAAAATGTAGATGACTTTAGAAGTGGCGATTGCAATAGAAGTGGCGATTGCAACTTGGGTAAGGATGCAATCAGTAAAGGTTGAGGTTTAGATAAACTCGTCTCATTCGTTAGGCGCGGCAAAAGAGTTTTTGGAACGAGTTGTAGTCTTCCATTATCATTTAAAACCAGAACAACATCTGCAAAAGGCTTAGATATAGGCGTAGAGGTGGTCAACACCAGTCTCCCAGCATGTTTTGAGCTGGCTTCAAAATGAGCACGAATAGGTAGGTCGTACTCCATTTGTAGCTGCTGATATAGAGACTTATCAGCAATAGAGACAGAAAATTTATCAAGCGTGATGTCACTGACCTCAATACTTGCTGAAAGAGGCTCATATTGCTTTGAATAAATATTGGTATGACCAATAGTGGCAGCAAATGTAGACTGAGCCATTAGCAACACTGAAATAGATACGGAGAGTGTTGCAAGACGAGTCTGTAGTGTTGTTTTACGAACCATTAAGTGCCTCTTATCTTGACACTTTAAAACTAAAGTGCTCATCCAAATAATTAAATCCATTAGGATTAAAAAATGAAAATAGTGAATCGTTAGTATCCACGGTATAGTTATAACAAAATAGGCATTTGTTTACTATTAAAATTGTAAATCATAGCTATATTATAATTTAAGGATAAAAGACGATATTAACCGACTAATGTTTGGTTGTAGATATTTGCAGAGAATTGACCCACTTAATTGCAAGTTTAGGGCACTCTAAGTTGGCTCAATTCTAAGGTTAAATCCTAATCTAGTTAGTTCAGCTTTAGACCATTCAAGCTTTATTTACTATAGATATCGTTGCTTTACACTTACTTATTATAAATAAATTCTGACCATCAAAAATGTCTTTTGTATTAAAAGGACAGATTGATGTGTTGAGATGCCACCTAAGCCAGCGTCGATGATATAATCCATATCTATATATTACAGTAAGACGCCATTATATTACAATGTAACCCCTGTGGCTTAATCTTCTAACCTCTTCAATCTGAGTTAATGCTATGCAATTTACCCTACATAAGACCGCAACGGGCGAATCTCGTGCGCGCCGAGGCACCGTAAAACTTGCTCACGGTGACATAAGAACCCCAGCCTTTATGCCAGTAGGTACCTACGGTACAGTAAAGGGTATGTTACCACGCGACATTGAAGCCATTGGCGCTGATATTATCTTAGGCAACACCTTTCATTTATGGCTGCGTCCGGGAACTGAGATTATCGACAAGTTTGGCGGTCTGCATCAATTTATGAACTGGGACAAGCCTATATTGACTGACTCAGGCGGCTTTCAGGTCTTTAGTCTTGGCGCCATGCGAAAAATCAGCGAAGAAGGCGTCGCGTTCAAGTCACCGATTGATGGGGCAAAGGTCTTTTTATCGCCCGAAAAGTCAATGCAAATTCAATACTCCTTAAACTCCGATATCGTGATGCAATTTGACGAATGCACTCCGTATCCAGCGACGTATTCTGAAGCACAAAAGTCACTGGAGTTATCGTTACGTTGGGGGCAGCGCTGCGTCGATGAGCACAACAAACTCGGCAACACCAACGCCTTATTTGGCATTGTACAAGGCAGTATGTATAAAGACTTACGCCAACAGTCGATGCAAGGCTTGCTTGACATTGGCTTTAATGGCTATGCCATAGGCGGTCTATCCGTCGGCGAGCCCAAAGAGGAAATGATCAGCGTCCTCAACTATATGCCAGAGCTGATGCCTGCGGACAAACCCCGTTATTTAATGGGTGTGGGCAAGCCAGAAGACATCTTAGAAGCGGTGCGCCGTGGTGTCGATATGTTTGACTGCGTTATGCCAACACGCAACGCGCGAAATGGTCATTACTTCGTCACTGGCAACCTTGATAACCAAGGCATCGTGCGTATTCGCAACAGTCAATACCGCGAAGATGTCGGTCCTCTAGATCCAGAATGTGACTGTTATTGCTGTAAAAACTTTAGCCGTGCCTATTTATATCACCTCAATAAATGCAAAGAAATGCTCGGCGCGCAGCTTGCTACCATTCATAACTTACGCTACTATCAGCGCTTAATGCAGGGTATTCGTGATGCGATTGATAACGATACCTTTGATGAATTCGTGGCTGATTTTTATCACAAACGCGGTCAAGAAGTGCCCCCTTTAGAGCTTGAGTAATTGTATAGAGTTAGACTAACTGTTTTCGAATAAGTCTATAGCAGTGGTTGACTTGTTGGAGCCAATCCCGCTTTCGCTATTATCTTGGTTTACACTGTGACGTGCGCTACTGGCAAGTGTCGTTCCTGCTGCCACGATACCGCCACTTACCAAGCGCACGCACCACAGTGTCTCACCAAGGATATCCGCTACAATCGGGGCTAAACCGCATCTCAAATCAACCATCCTCAATCTATAGTCAGCGAACTACTAAACGGTTACAGTGTTAAGATCGTTAAGCCTACTCGCGTATCATATTGCTACTTACACTCGGTTGCCTTGTAACCATTTGAGACTTCTTTGACTATATTTAAATGTAAAGCGTACTCAAGCCGAGCGCCCTAAGAACTGTTTAATATAATGACTTTAGGTCTGTATTAAGTCATACCTTTCTGTAAAACAGCCTATCTTTGTAAACCTTTTATTTGTGACATTTGCACTCGTTTTCCTCGATAGACTAGGTTATAGGTTTTATATTATTTTAATTTTCCTTTGATATTTTAAATATTATGTTATAACATAACTAAATGATAAGCATTCTTATCTATTTAAAAATAGCCAATAATAGGTTGTGAATACAGACTTTAAATTTAAATTATTAAAGGTATACCATCATGCAAGTATTAAGCTCATTAAAATCCGCAAAAAACGCCATCCGGATTGCCAAGTCATCCGTCGTCGTGGACGGGTATTTGTCATCAATAAGACAGATGGGCGTTTTAAAGCAGTGCAAGGGAAGAAAAAGAAATGACTACAAGATTTCAAGAAAATTGCCATACGTGCTGAGAAAACGGATGACTCATTTGCTGCTAATGTCTACTTAGCTACGACCTTGATCCATTTGCGGTAATTGTCAATACACCCTAAAAGAATTGGATTTAATTGTTAATTTTAAGGTAAAATCAAAGTTAATCAATCAATAAGCAATTAGGATATAACTATGAAACTAATTAATACTATGCTAATTAGTACCTTTAGTGTATGTATGCTGACTGCTCCAGCTTTTGCGAAAACTTATAAATATACCGCTCAATGTAATATCCAAGTGATTGACTCTAAGATTGCTCCAAATCCACCTCCTTTGCGTGTAACAGGTTTAGGTACTGGGAATACATCAGATGGAGCTTGTAAAGCTGCTAAAAAAGATGCAACTCAAAAAGCTCCTCGTGGTACATATGCGAGACACTGCAAATGCACTCCTGCATAAAGGATTAGAAAAATGATAAAATATTATGAAATTGTAAAAAGTATAATTATTGCTCCAATTTCAATTCAAAATGATGAGCTGAATTTTAAACTTGATGTGTTACATGACAAAGAAAATGGTTATTTTAGTCGCTTATACCGCTTAGAAAATTACAATTTAACCCCATCTTTTGAAAACAAAGATTTAACTGCTACTGAAGCTATATATGTTTTAGATAATCATTCAGTCTTAACACTAGATAATAAGTATCATAGTGAAGTAGAAGATTGTTTAAACTTTTCCCTCCAAGAAATTAGTAAAACATTTGCTAATTAATTATTTAAACCGCCAAGCATGGCGGTTTTTATTGGTTAATAATTGGGTTATATACTTATGCCTCTATCTTGATTTGGGTTTATCTCAGTTTGGATTTTTCTAACAGTTTGGTAAGTAAATCGTTCTGTTGTTTGTGCTTGTTCTGATACGTTTCGGCTTTCGTCCCTTTCTTGCTTGCTATGTAAATCTCGCCCTTTTCTTCTAGGGCGTGTTGACATATAGCAAGAAATAGATGGTAACTATTAGCTACGGTTACCAGTCTTTATTTATTCATAATATTAAAGCCCTTACAGCGATCTGTGGGGGTTTTTCTATATTTTCTTCCTTCTTCTTCTACTCACTATCACTTTGTAGCAGGACTTATAACTTAGGTTAGGTATCTTAGTTAAGATTTGTCAGGAGTGTATACTGGGATTGAGTTTCAATATATTGACCCTATATAAATTCTACATAGTTAGATAATCAGGTTTAGTTTAGTTTAAATATCTAACTGGATTTGAATTATTTTTATGAAAAATTTCCTTAAATAGTAATACTCATAGTAAAGCTAATACTCATATTGGAATACTAAGATTAAAACCGATATTTAACGAGAAGCCCTACTATACCTCGTCTAACGCATAATGCTGTGACTAGACATAAGATAGCTTATATAAGATAGCTTAGCCAAAAGAATGACAAGCTTTGTAAGGAGAGTAAGATGGAGAGTACCAAAAAAAACTCTAATGGAAATAAGGCTAAAGGCGATGATCTTAAAACTACAGTGACACCCCGTCATCCGCAGAGCCGTTTGGATTCTGATTGGCTGTTTTTGTATGAGAAACTGCCGCCCAATCAGTGGTACTCCTCTGACTACGCCTATAAAACGTCGGGGTGGCTCAATGTGCATACTAATATTCGTAAGCGACAGCGTATATTAAGGCAGCTCAGTGAAGAGTATTTAATGGGAGCATTGAATTGGGACAACTACCGTCCACAGATTTTAGAACGAATTGGCATTCATGTGCTGAAATTACACCAACACCATAGTGTTGAAGATCATGGTTTTTTCCCTGAGTTTGTGAGCAGTTATCCGCAATTAAAAACAGGTTTTGAAATACTGGAACGAGATCATGTGCGGTTAAACGCCCTGCTCGATGAGTTACAAGGTTTGAACGATGAGCTGGTTAAAGCTAAGGTTGAAGACAAAGCACTGGCTGA
The DNA here is from genome assembly GCF_057396285.1 of Psychrobacter sp. CX97. NCBI lineage: Bacteria > Pseudomonadati > Pseudomonadota > Gammaproteobacteria > Moraxellales > Moraxellaceae > Psychrobacter > Psychrobacter sp. CX97. Next base: position 14,418 of record NZ_JBXYJE010000014.1, read on the forward strand.
TCGCTTGCATCAAAACTTAATAGACGGCACTGATTTTTTATCACAGCATCTAACAGATGAAGAGGATTTAGTTGTGCCTATACTAGCCTTAAGAGAGGGTTAATGACTCCATATATGGTATGAATAATTCTTTTCTATAAAAGCCCTGCACTGTGCGGGGCTTTTTATGTTTGGATAAATTTAGTTTAGCTTTTCTAAAAGCATGGCATCACCGTAACTAAAAAATCGGTATTGTTGTTCGATAGCGTGTTGATAGGCTTGCTCGATATTGTGCTTACCTGCAAAGGCAGAAACCAGCATGAGCAGAGTGGATTTTGGCAGATGAAAGTTAGTCAGTAGGCTATCAATAACGCCAAATTTGAAGCCAGGGTAGATAAAGATATCGGTGTCTCCCGCCCACGCTGAGATTTGTCCGTTAAAGGTGGCTGTTTTTTGATAAGCAGTCTCTAGTACTCGAGTAACCGTCGTGCCAATGGCGATAACTTTATGGCCATTTTTATGGGTTTGGTTTATTAAGTCCGCGGTATCCTGAGGTAGATTGGCATATTCACTGTGCATGGTATGATTGAGTAGATTATCAGTTTTAACAGGCGCAAAAGTACCGGCTCCCACATGTAGCGTAACAAAGGCGGTATTGATACCTTTGTCTGCAAGCCCAGTCAATACCGCATCGTCAAAGTGCAGACTGGCAGTTGGTGCGGCGACACTTGCAAGCTTGGCGGGGTCATGAAATACAGTTTGATAGCGCACGTTATCCGTTTCATCTGCATGACGCTCGAAGTAGGGCGGAATGGGTAATTCGCCGTATCGCTCTAAGTCCGCTAAAATCGAGTTTTTAAAACTTAAGATAAATAAATTCTCATGACGACCAATCATCTGACATTCGATGTGACCATCAGCCAGTCGTAAGATTTGCCCAAGTTTAGGGGCTTTACTTGCTCGCACATGACATAACGCGACATTTTTAAAAACGTGACCTTCGTCATTTTTTGTATAGTCATCTTCATCGGTTAAACGCTCGACCAGAACCTCTACCTTACCCCCAGTATCCTTTTGACCAAACAATCGTGCCTTCATTACTTTGGTATCATTAAAGACAATCAAGTCACCTGCATTCAATAAGTCTGGTAACTGTGCAAATTGTTTGTCTTGAACCTCAAAGTGGGGTAAGGGATTGGCAGGTAGGTACAACAATCGAGAGGCACTGCGCTGATCAAGCGGGTAACGAGCAATTAACTCATCTGGTAGGGTGTAATCGTAGTCGTTAACACTGAGGAAGGTTTTATGTTGGACGGAGCTCTGTTTAGAGTTTTGATCATTGGATTGGTCATTTGTCTGGGTCATAAGCGGTCTATAAATACGGTTGAATCTAGTCAAAATTAGGTTAAGTTTGCGGTAATGGATCAGCGCTAGTTTAACAGAATTGGTAGGTTTTTGAGGGAGGTTTGAGTGAATGCTGCTCAGTTTCCAAGCTTTTAACTTTTAATATTACTTTACTATAGAGCTACTTAAACATAGAGCTTAAATTAATTCCAGTATGGGGCTTTGGAGAGTAAGAGTGTGTTGGAAGGCTACAATCCAAACAAATCCGGTTGGGTTTTAATATCATCAAGGGCGGTCAGATTCGAATAAGTGACGCCAACTAAGCGGATAGGTAGATGACGGGGCACATCATCCAGCAGTTTTGCTAACCAATAATGAGCAGATTCGGCAGTTGGGAAAGGAGTGTGCAGGGTATGCGAACGGGTAATCTGTTGGAAATCGGAATATTTAATTTTTAAAGTAATGGTATGGCCACAGCGTCCTTTTTTACTCAGTTGAGCGAAAGCATCGGCATTTTGTGCAAATATCTGTTCAAGTAAGGTAGTTGTGTCACTAATATTGTCACGAAACGTGGTTTCTGAACCCACAGATTTGTGCTTACGTTCAGCTTTGACAGGGCGAGAATCTTGACCATGAGCAATCTCAGAATAGAATCTGCCTCGTTTGCCAAATTTTTGCACTAAGGTTTCTACTGACGCTGCTTTTAAATCAGCCCCATTATGTATGCCCACATCATGCAATCGTTTTGCGGTTGCCCTCCCTATTCCATGAAAACGCTCGATAGGCAATGCGTTAATAAAGTTCTCTGCTTGCTCGGGTGTAATGACAGCGATACCATTGGGTTTATTAATATCAGAGGCAATTTTGGCGAGCATTTTATTAAATGAAATGCCGGCGGATGCTGTGAGCTGGGTTTGCTCAAATATCTGCGACCGTAACCAGTTTGCCATTAACGTAGCTGATCCATGATGTGATTTTATGCCAGTGACATCAAGATAGGCTTCATCAAGTGATAATGGCTCAACCAAGTCAGTGAGACTCAGCATTATTGCTCTAATCTGCTGACTAACACTTCGATATACTTCAAATCTTGGGCGCACAAAAACGGCTTCTGGGCAGCGTTTTTTAGCCTCATAGCAGGACATCGCAGAACGTACGCCAAACTTACGTATCTCATAACTTGCCGCTGCAACCACCCCACGACCATTCGGGTCACCTCCTACTACTAAAGGTTTGCCTCTAAGTTCGGGAAAGTCCCGCTGCTCAACACTGGCAAAAAAGGCGTCCATATCAAGATGGATAATTTTACGCTGTGGTTGAAACGGAACATTGGGGAGTGAGAGACGATGTGAAGAGGTTGATTCGGTCATATAAACATCATAAATACTTAGCAGAAATAACGCCAATTCTATGTAGTAATACTGTGTTAAGAACTTCGATATTCATTACATTTAACAATATTTATAGTGATGCATTTTGTCCTTAAATACATTATCGTAACATAAGATAGTGCTAAATTTGGGTAGTGAAATTACGACCTATATCGTATAAGAATTTATCCTATAGGTTATATGTTTTTAACCAGATAAATAAGCTTATATGATAAGAAAGCTTATGTGATAAAGGTTATAAAAAAGTTAATATGACATATCTATAAAGTCTTATCAACAGGGTAAGTTTATCTATACTCGACTCACTAAAACCCCATTCAATGCCTAGGGCACCTTATTAAAAAAGCCTTACTGACAAGGCTGCAATTATAGATGGTTCATTATAAAGGCCTTAGTTATCAGCTTAGAATCCTAAGGCCGTATATTAACGGATAGTTGATAGTAGTTAACTAATAAGCCGGTTGACCCGTTAACTTGGTAATGAAGTTGCTCATGAAGCAACTGATCAGATTGGTAATTAGTCCCGCTGGCTACTAATTACTTCACCTGTATTAGCGTTCAATAAAGCGACATACTCACGTGCGGTTTTAACTACTTTAATTTTATAGACGGGGGTTGTCTTAATAACATCGAACTCTGCCTCAATAACATCCCCACTTAAACTTCGAGCAGCAATGTCTATAGCCTTATAAAGATTAATTTTGGTATTTTTTAAAGCATTATATTGTCGAATGTCTTCCTTATCTAACTTATCTTTATCAACACCAAGCACCTTACCGGTAAGAGCGTTAATTTTGACCTCATAGCTTGTGTAGTTAGATAAGAACTGTATCTCATATTTAGCCGCATCATCGTCAAAGTCAACACTGTTAAGGTAGCCTTTAGCACTTTTCCTAGCAATATTAATAGCTTCGGCAAGCGTAATTTTGCTACTTTTTGATACGCCTTGGGCATCATTTACTTTAGATGTGGTAGACGCTGCTAAGCTTGGCGTTGCCAAGATAGACATTAAAAAGATTGAGCTAGCAAGTACCGTTAAGAATTTCATAATTAGGCTCCTCTATAGATAATCAATTGTAATGAGGGAAAAGCTTGGCTAGTGCAAATGTAAATCTGGAATATTAGCCATCTTTGTTTCAGTAATCAGAATTTAGGAGAGGTTAAACACATTCAGAGCTTAGTAGTAATTAGGCTTTTTTTAATATCAGTAAGCTTTGATATTAGCAAGTATCTATACAAGTAACTATAAATGATAAAGTATGTTTTACCAGCATTTTTGTTAACAATCTGATAAGAGTGTAACCATGAGACCAGAAGGACTAAAAGATATCTCTTTATCGTTAACGAAGCACCTGAATTAAAGCTTGTATCTTACGTCAAAATTATCAAAATGCATGGCAAGTGATCAATATCGATGGGACCAATAGTTAATATGATATTAGTGTCTCACAATAAAAAACCCTTACAGAGTATATTCTGTAAGGGTTTTAAATATTGGTACCAGTGGTCGGACTCGAACCGACACGCTTTTAAAGGCAACGGATTTTGAATCCGTCGTGTCTACCAATTCCACCACACTGGCATGTAGGGTTAGTACCTGCTTACATTAGAACAAATCAGGACACTAATAAGTCATCAAACTATAAAACAAGGGACTATAGAATATGAGCTATAAATCATGAAACGGTGTAGGAGGCGTATTATAACAACTTATTAGATTCGGTCAAGCAATTTTGACAAACTGCTACCTTAACTTATAAGCCTCAACCGACAAAAGCACGTTCAACCACATAATCGGCTGGTTCGCCCATACGTGGTGATACCGTTAAGCCATATCCCTCTAAAATCTTAGAAACATCATCATTAAATGGCATGCTACCGCATATCATGACTCTATCATCTTTAGGATTCATTACCGGTAAGCCGATATCTTCATACAATTTACCAGACTTCATCAAGTCGGTAATACGGCCCGTGTTACGAAAATCCTCACGTGTCACTGTAGGATAGTAGATAAACTTTTCACGGAACCATTCGCCAAATATTTCATCGTTTGGTAAGGTTTCTTCAAACAGCTCACGGTATGCTAAGTCACTAACTCGGCGCACCCCATGACATAAGATGATCTTATCAAACCGCTCATAGACCTCTGGGTCACGAGCTAAGGATAAAAAAGGAGCAAGCCCTGTGCCTGTTGCAAGCATGTATAAGTGTTTACCTGGCAATAGGTCATCAATAACTAACGTGCCTGTTGGTTTTTTACTAATTAATAATTCATCACCCACTTGAATGTGTTGTAATCGCGAGGTTAGTGGTCCATCTTGTACCTTAATCGAAAAGAACTCTAAATAATCTTCATAATTGGCACTGGCGATAGAATAAGCACGGCTTAACGGACGACCATCTACCATGATACCAATCATGGCAAACTCGCCATTCCTAAAGCGCAAACCAGCATGACGAGTGGTTTTAATAGTGAATAACGAGTCGTTCCAGTGGTGTACATAGGTAACTGTTTCGGTTAAAAATTTAGACATGTAGGCCTCAATAAATAATGATCGCAAAGTCGAATCATGAATTAGCGATTAAGTACTTCAATAACTTTAAAATATATATTAACAATTTTAATAAGTTGTACTCAATAATACGCTATACCTTAGAGTGGAGATAGAGCAGCATAATGAGAATGATAAGTATTCTTAATATCAATATTGCATTTGATAACAAATTATTACTTATAATAACCCCTATAAGAATAAAAAAGGAGTGTCAATATCATAATAAAATGGAATAACTTTTGATAAAGAAACCATAAGCAAGTAATCATTAAATAATTTACCCATAGTAAAAAAGAAGCTCTTACTATATTCATTAGCATTAAAGGTGTTAATGAATATAGCTAAAATTTATCTAATTTAGAGTGATATAGCTTTGCTTCTCTATGAGTCTGATCTGCATTTATAAGTCCAACCTACTATTAGTCCAACCTACGTGCAGGCAGGCCCCATTGATTGGTGTTTGGGTGCGTATCTTGACACGTCCAGAATAAAATTATAAGGCTACCAATTAAAGGTATAATCGATATTAAATACCACCATCCAGATTTATTAATATCATGCAAACGTCTAATGGTTACTGCAATGCTGGGAATGGCAAAGATAATACTAATAATACTGACGCTAACTTCGTCCATATCAAAAATAGTATCAACAACTGCAGCCGCCAATACAAAACAAGTGGCGACTAAGGTAAAGTACCAATACTCTTTACGGCGAGCACGACCGCTAAAATTTGTAAAGTTTCTCAACGCTTTTTTAAACCAATCAAATATTGAGTAACGCTCTTCTGTTGCCCATTTTTCGGTTGCAGCGTTAAAAGCAGGGTTTAGTGGTGGTGGAGTCTGAGGGTTATGATTCATAGGGTTTATCTCTCACACTTAATAAGTTTATGATTAATATGACATTATATATATTTGGATATAAATTATACTATGTAACTTGCGTATTCTTGCACATTAATGTTGTCAACCTATCATACAGACCACAATATAATTTATGCTTAATGAGAACATAGATTACCCTACCAAAGCGAGCAATAATGTCAAAAACTGCCGCCAATCCTACTATAAGTAGCATTGTAGTAGATAGCGAAAAAAGTAATATGGGAGAAGATAGCATGGAAGAAGAGAGAGTTGAGGCAGGTGTTTATAGCCCTGTTATCGGTATTCATCTCTCGCCGTTATCCCAAAAGTTTGGTATACCGCGACAGTCAAATTTGGTCGCTGTACCGAGCTGTATTAAAATGTATGCCCCCTACGATACGCCTGAGGCATTTATCGGGATTGAAGGTTTTAGTCATCTGTGGATTACTTGGCAGACGCACCATAATAGAGAACAAAACAGCTTTAAGCCTTGTGTTCGTCCGCCACGTCTAGGAGGCAATGATAAGCTGGGGGTATTTGCGACTCGCAGTACGTATCGACCCTCCAGTCTAGGGCTTTCTGTGGTAAGACTCATTAAGGTAGAATTAATTAATGGCAGCGTTATTCTATATATCAGTGGCGCTGATATGGTGGATGGTACGCCCATTATTGATATCAAACCCTACGTGGCTTATAGCGATATAATAGCTAATCCTGTTAGTGGGTTTGCGGCAGATAAGCCGATCAATAAATGGGTACAAATTAGCGACATGGCCCAAGCACAGTTTGAGGCGTTAACTGCAAAAATTCTGCAAGAAGACAGCAACAAGCATAGTTCCAGCATTAAAAACAATCTTAATGATAGCATTTTGCAAAGCGACTCTAAATATACGTCTCAGCTTTTGCCGTTTGATATGAAGATGATTTGTCAGCTCATCTCTCAAGATCCACGTCCTGCTTATAAGCAAAACGATACTGAGCGCGTGTATGTAATGCGGTATAAAAACGTCGATGTTCACTTTAAAATGGATTATGATGCAAACGGTAATGAGCTAATGCTGATTTTAGCGATTTGTGAGTTGAATGAGTTGACAGAAGCATCACGTTAACAGGGTTCACCTGATGGATTTGAGCTAATATTTAATACTGTCATCTTGTTTTATTGAATGAAGACAGTGCATTAGGAATGTTAAACGTTATTCTAGACTGGATTTTCAAATCTCAATTAATTTATCTAACCGAATCGTTAAAAACCGGTTATGCGATTCATATTGAAAAGCAGAATTAAAAAGAAGAGTAAAAAAATTAGTAAATACCAACATCAACCTCTTAACTTAATAAAGTTGCCTATATGCCCATTCCTAATTTTTCATTGACAGTTGATTTACGCTGGTGTTTAGACGAGCTTCTGGCAGATGGGGTTATTGATCAACGCAGTTACAATCTTGTGATGACCAGTAGTCGTTTTAAACAGGGTAAAAAGGGCAGACACCCATTACAAGTGATTGCTGAGTTTTCTTTACCCAACAATTTAGAGGGCTCTATAAATAAACCGAATAATCTTGATTTACCTTGGCTTGATAGATGGCTTGCTGCTAAAGCAAATATGCCATTAGTGCGTATTGATCCCTTAAAGATTGATGTGCCAAGTGTGACCAAAATTATGTCATATGAATACGCCCGCAGTCAGCATATTTTACCTATAGAGGTATTAGAGCACTCTGAAGAAAGCGTTAATGGAAAGTCAGGAGAAGTTGTCATAGGGACTGATCAACCTTTTTATACTGACTGGCACAAGAATATTGCTCATATTTTAAAACCCAAAACATGTCGTACAGTTTATGTGAGTCCCGCTCAGATTAATCGTTTTCGTCAAGAGTTTTATCATGTGACGCATGCTATTGCTGGTGCCAACGATGCCAATAAGCGAACTGCTTCCAATATCTCTAATGTAGAGGCGCTACTACAATTAGGAGATAGCACCAATACAAATCCTGATGCAAATGATCAACACATTGTTAAAGTAGTTGATTGGTTATTGCAATATGCCTTTGAGCAACGTGCGAGTGATATTCATTTGGAACCGAGACGTGATATAGGCAAAGTGCGCTTTCGTATTGATGGTGTGTTACATACAGTTTATAAGATGCCAGCCGTAATTATGACTGCAGTAACAGCACGTATTAAAATTTTGGGCCGCTTGAATGTCGCTGAAAAACGCAAGCCTCAAGATGGGCGATTAAAAACGCGAACACCACAAGGCATAGAGACTGAACTTAGACTATCCACTCTACCGACCGCCTTTGGCGAGAAGTTAGTCATGAGGGTGTTTGATCCCGAAGTATTGGTTCGTAGTTTTGCTCAATTAGGGTTATTAGGTAAACAGTTAGAGACATGGGAGATATTAACGGCCAGTCCTAATGGTATTATCCTAGTCACTGGCCCCACAGGGTCGGGTAAAACCACGACGTTATATAGCACGCTGAAACAACTCGCAACCGAGCAAGTCAATGTGTGTACTATTGAAGACCCTATTGAGATGATAGAACCGGCATTTAATCAAATGCAAATAAACACAGGAATTGATCTGCATTTTGCTGATGGTATTCGATCTCTAATGCGTCAAGATCCTGACATTATTATGGTTGGAGAAATTCGTGACCATGAAACAGCAAATATGGCGGTTCAAGCTTCTCTTACCGGCCATTTAGTACTTTCAACCCTCCATACCAACGATGCCCCAAGTGCGCTGACACGTTTGCATGATTTAGGTGTACAGCCTTTTTTAACCTCAGCAACTATCTTAGGCGTGGTGGCACAGCGCTTGGTAAGAACGCTCTGCCATCATTGCAAAACCAGTCATGTAGCCGATGAAAATAGTGAACTTGCGATTCAATGGCGTGAGCTGGTAAGCCCTTGGAAGGCAGAAATGCCCTCAAGGTTTTATCATGCTGTAGGCTGTGAGCAGTGTCGAAACACAGGGTATCAAGGTCGTGTTGGTCTGTACGAAATGATGCCAATGAGTCATGAACTGAAGAAGTTAGTCGCAGATGATGCCAAGTTAAGTGATATTAAAAATCAGGCTTATAAAGAGGGTGTACAGCCATTAAGATTAGCTGGCGCAAAGCGAATATTAGAAGGTGTTACGACGATGGAGGAAGTCATGCGAGTTGTTCCTTTGAATTAGTTACAAAGTTTTTAATTATTTATAAAGTTGGTCAGCTATAGCACTTTTATTTTTGTTTCCTTTATTTTTACTTCCTTGATTTTTTACTTAATAGTACCGATTATTAAGTTATCTACTCATTATCTTGCTAATTAACAATGTTTATTGAGCTATGTTTATTGAGCTATGTTTATTCAGCTATCTTGTTTAAGTCCTATTGATAAGGTAGTTGTTCATTAACAATTTAAGATAACCGCATTTTAAGTTAACTGCATAAAAAAGAGTTCCTATGTTTACAGATAGCCACTGCCATTTAAATCGTCTTAATTTGGACAAATATGAAGGTCAAATTGAGGGTGCGATTACGGCCATGATTGATGCAAAGGTAAGCCGCGCCATGGCAATCATGTGTGACTTTAAAGAGTACGACGAGATTTATGAGATCATTACTGCTTATGACAATACTGATGGTAAAGATACGTTGAATCTTGGTATGAGCGTGGGTATTCATCCTTGTGAGGATATAGAGACGTTAAAATCTGCGACAGTGGAGCGCATTGTTGAGATGGCAAATCAAGCGCATGTTTGGGCAATTGGCGAGACTGGATTAGATTATTATTGGAGTGATGAGAATATCAAAGAGCAGCAAGCTAGCCTTGCTAGGCACATTCATGCCAGTCAAAATCTTAAAAAACCACTTATCGTTCATACACGTGATGCAAAGAAAGATACCATTGATATTTTAAAGTCTGAAAAAGCAGAGCATGGCATTATCCACTGTTTTACTGAAGATTGGGAAACGGCTAAAAAAGCACTTGATTTGGGTTTCTACATCTCATTCTCTGGTATTGTGAGCTTTAAGAATGCTCAAACCCTGCGTGATGTGGCGCTTAAGGTACCGAAGGACAGACTGCTTATCGAAACAGATAGCCCTTATCTTGCGCCAATGCCTAATCGAGGAAAACCTAACGAGCCTGCTTATGTGCCGTACGTTGCTAGTTGCTTAGCAGATTTATTTAAAATGGATGTTGAAGAGGTGGGGTTACTGACCACAAAAAACTTTGAAGAATTACTAGCACAAGTTTCATAAAATAGGTATTCTATGTACGTATGACCCAGCAGTCATACCCTTGTCTAGTAGGTGGTATGACATTCACTTAATTTTTTTAAAACCAATAATTGTCAGATTCGTTTTAAAGGGCATTAAGATCTAGGAGATTGCATGAGCAGGCAGCAACAATTTAAAATACGTGAAGAAAATATCTTAGCTACTGCTGAACAACTCCTATTGGAGGCGGGCAGTGGCGATATTACCCTTGACAGCCTTGCTGATCAACTGGACCTAGCTAAAGGTACCTTATACAAACACTTTTCTAGTAAAGATGAGTTGTATCTTCGTATCATTATTCGCTATGAACAGCAGTTATTTGAAATAAACAAAGTTGACGACTGTGCTGCTGCTGGTGTTTCCCGTATGATTTTACAGCAGCTATTAAATCCTCAAAAAGCATTGCTATTTAACCAGATAGAAGAGCGATTAGCAGCATCGGCGACAGGTTTGAACCGTATGTTTGGCGAGTTATATGACGTTAGACGGGCACGGATGAAACGTTTGATAGATATCATTAGTGACTACTTAAACAGTCAAAATAGCGGGCTGACTACTCGAGATTATCTGTCAACTATTTGGGCAATTGGTCAAGGGGGAGCTAGCCTTTTAAACTCTAGTTTTTACCAGCGTTACCTCGGCCGCCGTGACACCCTTCGCCTTGCTTTAATTCAGCAAATCCTTGATCTACCCAAACAATATCCTAGCCGTAATGAAGAAGATAGTGATAAAGCAGATTTTGTGCAACAGCTAGACTCAGAAACCACCGCACATCGCGAGTTAAGTGAACAGTCGTCTTAGTTATCGTCTTGGTTAATTGCCTATAAACCGACCCATTTCTATCGCCTCACAAGTGCTTTTCCACTGTTTATATAATATTTATATAGACAGTCAATAAGTGCAAAGGTACATGATGTGAAAACTGTGATTAACTCTAATCTAATACAACCCATATCAGAATCAATTCGAAAGCCGAATCGGCAATCAAGTCAACAATCAAATCAAAAAGGGTTTACCTTAATTGAAATGATGGTGGTTGTGGTTATATTATCTATTTTTGCAGGCATGATGACATTGTCCGTTGGGAGCACTGAATCTCGTAAAAACCGTGCATTTTATGAGCATATGATTGATAGCTTAGAATATGTTAGGTTATTGTCTGCTGAGCGAATGCAGCCAATGGGATTGGTTCTTCAGGCAGATAATCAAGGACAGGCACACCCTGTTATTGTGAAATTAGATAACGCTTATGCTACCTTTGATTCTGAAAATAATATGCGTACTTCAGGCGGCTTAAGTGGCGACGCAACACCAAAAAATAGCATGGAATTATCTGCAATGTCGTCAGGTGTGACTAAACAACCACTCCCAACTTGGCAAGTTGCTGAAGATATCTCATTACCTGAGCTACCTCCCGAAGTGTCTATTGATATCACGAGATTAGACGTGTCTTCTTCAGGTCTGGCCAATCAAAACAGTAGCGAATCTAACCAACCATTACAGCCTTGGTTTATGGGAAGTGAGGTACCGCAAGCGTTATGGTTTGGCACTGGAGAGGCGGCGCCTGTAACAATTGAGATGAGGTACAACGATCGGTTGATTGGCGATGCCATTACTTTATTACCAGATGGCAGACTTAGCATAGGCGAATAAGCTATCGTCAGCAGACTTCTAAACCGCTACAAGGCAAGTTGGCGTAAGTACTACAGTGGCAGGCTTATAGAGCTTCATGCTGTAACACCTAAAGAGTGGTTCTACTATATTTAGAGCATGTTATATATCGAATTATGGCAGTGCCTATTTGTGAAAGTTCTGCTTGTGAAAGTTCATCTTTGTGAAAGTTCATCTTTGTGAAAGTTCAACATGTCTAATTATATAGTGATACAGCTCCTATTTTAATGCTGCGGTAATTATTAATAAGACAATAACTAATAAGGTAATAACTAATAAGGTAATAACTAATAAGGCAATAAATGTGATGCCTCTAAATGTAAAATATGACTTAAAACAGCAAAGTGGCTTTACGTTAATAGAGGTAATGGTGGCACTGGCTATTTTAGCAATGGTTGCTGTGGTTGCCAGTCAAGCCAGTGGCACATATCTGCGCTCTGTTGATAACCTCAAAACACGTACATTGGCACATTTTGTGGCACAAAATGCAGCCGCTCAATTACAAATAAATCCGCAATGGCTGCAAACACCTCAGCAGTCCACAGTGACAGAACAAGGTAGACAGTGGCAAGTTACTCTGACACCCCAGCCAAACTCTGAAGTGATCGGGAAGGGAGTTGCTAGCCCATATAGTACATTGCAAAATATAGTTAGACCTGTTCTGATCCAAGTTGCACCACTAGATAGTGAAACTAATAAGGTGCAACACTCAGTGACCGATTTGACCATATTACTGAGTAACCCTGAGGTAATAGGACTTAATGAGACTGCACTGCCAAAAAGTGGGCTGAGTGATGATAATTAGAGTAAAAGGTAGGGGTTTTGATCGAGCTCAAAAGGGGTTTACCCTTTTAGAGCTCATGGTAGCAATGGCAATATTTGCGATATTGGCTGTCGCAGGCTGGCAGGTTTTTGACAGTATTAGCCGCAGTAAAGAGCGGGCACAAATGCAGGCAGATGTATTGACGGATCTACAGTATGCCTACCAGCAAATGCAAAGAGATATGACACAGGTGGTGGCGTATCAGTTGGTCAATACACCGCTTGGTACTACCATGACGGATAATGCTATTGGCATGACTGGAGATTCTCAAGCCTCCGCTATCAACGGCTTCACTTTACAAGACAATAGGTTAAGTTTTATACGCTTTGCTGACCCAGATCCTCGTTATGTGCAGTCGGCAATTCTAGAACGTGTGGTTTATAGTTTTAGCGATGGCAATTTAGTACGTGAGCGTTATCGGAATTTATATAGTGGCATTGATAACATGGATAGTCATCTTAATAGAGGCTCTAATCTAAGTAGTGAACAGCCGCTAAAAAGTATTATTTTACCAGGTGCCAGTGCTGGTCAATTTCAAGTCCTATTACCACAGCCGGCGAGTCAATATCCCCATACTGATAAAATGAGTGGTAATCCGCAAGTTGTTAATCCCAAAAAAAATGATGCCAATAATGAGACTCAAAGAGAGGCTAAAATAGAAAGCTCACCTACCCTTCCTAAGGGTGTTAGTGTGAGCTTTAGCACAACAATAGGCAATGTTGACGCACCAATACATTGGGTCTATGTCCTAAGTAAAGCACCAGCCTCTACCGATCCTATAAAATCAAATAATCAGTAGTTTTTAACACCATGATTGACACCTTCAGCTCAAATTTATTTCAATATGCCCAAAAACGTTCGCAAACTGTCATATTTAATTGCGTAGTAAAAGTTTATGCTTATTAAATCGCCCCAAATTCAGACCGGCAAATATGGCCCTACTAGGCAAAGCCAGCAAGGCGTCGCGTTATTAACCATATTGCTTTTGGTAGTGGCTATAACGGTTGTGGCAGGGTCTATGGTCGCCAGTCAAAGAATATCAATTCGTCAATATGACTTATTAAAAACACAAGATCAGATATTGCAGGATGTCAGAGCAGGGGAGAGTTTGGCAGCTGCTTTGATTGCTGCAGATAGCAAAGTAAATATGAATGATAGCTTATTGGATGCTTGGGCTCAGCCTTTGCCCACCACCGCTTATGGTCAGCATAATATAACCCTACATATCCAAGACGCGGCAGGGCGGTTTAACCTTAATAATCTTTATCATAACGGTAGTGTGGATGTGGTGGCAGTTGACATATTTAAGCGTCTGTTAGTACAACTCGGCCTAGAGCCTGAGTTAGCTTATGCCGTTGTTGACTGGCAAGATCCAGACTTTGAAACCTCAGCAGAAGGAGGGGCAGAGTTAGACGCCTATAAAAATATAGGGGGACTGGCTGGAAGTAATGTTTCATCAAGCGGTTTAGGGGGGCAAATAACAAGCACCCTTGCCACTATCAGCAATCAGCCGTTTATAAGTACAGAAGAAATTATGTCTGTTCGTGGTTTTAATTCAGAAAAATTTAAAAAGTTACAGCCTTATATTACCGCTGTTCCTTATTATTTACCAATTAATGTTAATACCGCTAGCCCTCTGCTATTAAGTGCCTTGTTTAAAGAAGCTCAGTTAGAAGCGCTAGATGAATTCCACAAGCAAATTCAAGTAACCCCTGCGACAAACATTGAGGAGGCATTAGAAAAGCAGCCTTGGTCAAGTATGTCTAAAGAAGAGTTAGATAAGGTGAAGCCTATGTTGGATGTTAGGAGTCGTGCATTTAAAGTGTTAATTGATGTTGCGGTCGAAGACACGGGCAAAAACAAGGGGAATGATAACAACCAACGTTCACAAAAACATCGTTATGCGACGACTACCATTAGCAAGCTAGACTTAAATCAGAGCGTGCAACAGGACTCACAAGCAGGTGGAGAGGAGGCTAAAGTAGAAGATAGTAAGCAGAAGGAGCCAGATATTGCAGACAATAGTAAATTGAGAATTGGCGTATTTGGCACTAGACTATTAACCTACCATCCCGTATTTTAAGTTGTGCTTTTTGTGAAAAACATCCTATCTTTGTCAAAATGGCTTCATTCTTTTATCAACTCTCTAATGCTAACGCAACGCTGTAAAGCTATTGAAGATTGCCTTATTCATCTTTAAAGCGAGTTTCTTCTGTTGAGCGCCAGTTTTCAGCCCCATAAAATAACATTTGCGCCTGCCTAGCACATTTAGTTAACATCTCTTGTTTTTTAGCTTCTAGCGCATTGACATCAATATCTTCATCGTGTGTTTGCGAATAAGTTAAGTCTAACCAGTCAATTATCCAGTTTAAGAATAAGTTTAGTCCTGCTTCCGCTAAAAGACGTCGGTCATGATCGTTAATGTGTTGAAAGGCAGGTTGTAATCCCAGGTCTGCTCCCATGATTTGTGCAAATAGAGACACTTGAGCTTTAATGGCATTGCGTACTGCTTCAGAGCCACCAAAACGTTCACTGACTAAAAAATGCCAGTAGCGGGGATGCTCGTCTATTGAAGCAAAAAACAGTTGAATACTGGTTGCTATCTGGCGGTCATAGCTACGGGTACGCCCCATATGTAACCCAGTACGCAGAGTAGATAAAGCTTCACCTAGCTCTTCCTCAACTAAGCATCTACCTAGTACTTCCATGTCATCGAAATGACGATAAAAGGCAGTTGGAACGACCCCAACTTCTCGGCTAACTTGGCGTAAGCTGATGGAGGCAAAGGATTGACCCATCATACATAAATCAAGTACCGCATCAAAAAAAGCTTCACGGGTTTTTTGTTTTTTCTGTTCACGGGTATTCATTGTCGTGCTCATAGAAGTTTCATCTTTATTTAGTCAGATATTTTTTATTCAGATGTTTGAATATGACACCCCATTAGATATCAATGCACTGGATATCGATGAAAGTGTAGAATAAATCAAGCGCATATTCTCGGCGTTACACCTATTATAGATATTAGTTATAGGTATTAGCTCATTTTTTAATGTTGGTAAAAAAGCGAAAACTAAACGTAGGCTCGCCTATGTATTTTAAAAAAAAGTAGATAGGTTACCATACTCCGCCACCAATTCCATTTAAATCTTGAGCAAGTTTATAGGCTTCATGATCATTCATACCTGTGATGTAGTCTAATATATTTAAAGCATTATCATAGACGTCGTTATTAAGCTCACGGTGCAAGGTATGCATATGCTGATTAAGCAATTGTATCAAGTGTTTTTGCTCAAAGTGTGGTGGCTGATTGTTAAGAGGGATCAATGCTAAGGGCATAAAGGCATCAAGTAAGGTCTGTAGGCAACGATTAGCCATGAGCTCCATACGAATTTTGCTAGGATGTGCAAAAATTTGCTGTGACGCCATTTTTTTGGCTTGCGAAATACCATCCTTAACGCTGGGTTCACAATGATCAAATAGACTGCCTTGCAGCTCTCCTGCTAACATAGTGTCAGCATGTGTTACGAAAGCTTGGGTCACTTTATCCACTAATCGCATCATTGCACGACCCCGTAAGGCCGCTAATTTTTGGGAAATAGGTGCGCCTCGGGTCACTTCTGGTGGTGCGCCGCGGTTGCCGATTAACTCGAGCATCAAGGGTTCGACATCTCGATATTCCAGCATATTTAGATGAATACCATCTTCTAAATCAATTAATGCATAGCAAATATCGTCTGCGGCTTCTAATAAATAGGCTAAGGGGTGTCTAGCATAGCCTTCATGACTCGGAGAGTAAGGTAGTTTCAGCTGACTTGCCAACTTATCTAGTAGGTTGGCATCGTTACTAAAGCACCCGTACTTTTTTACTGATAGGGTGCTTATAGGTGCTTTTGTTAGATATGACCTATCCTCGGTTGTTATACGCTGGGCTAAGTGCTGATGAGTAGATTCAATAGTATTACTATGAGCCGCCAACCAAGGGTACTTCATAAACGCCCCAAGTGTTGCACAGGTAAGGCGCATACCACCTCGATCAGGGTGGTGCTCATTGCGAGTTATGATTCTAAAACCTTGGGCATTGCCTTCGTAGCCTTGTAAATCTAGGCGTTGTTCAGGAGCCATCAGTGCTAGATATTGATTCTGGTTGGGATGATTGAACCAATCACGTATGGCATATTCACCAGCATGACCAAACGGTGGGTTACCTATGTCATGGGCAAGGCAAGCAGCTTGTACAATGACCCCAACATCCCCAATAGTGACACCACGCGGTAGGCCATCGGATAATTTTTCTTGTAGCCTTTCAGCTGCCATCATACCCAGTGAACGTCCAATACAAGAGACCTCAAGTGAATGGGTAAGACGGGTATGAATTCCCATTTGCTTGGTTAGTGGATGCACTTGAGTTTTTTGGTTTAACTGGCGGAATGACTGTGAAAATATAAGCCGATCATAGTCCTTATGAAAGGGTGTACGAGATTTCTCATGCGATCTATCTTTGCTAATATTACCCAAGCGGCGGTCGGTTAATAGATATGACCAGTGTTTATTGGATGGCAGCGTGGCTGGATTGAGCTCATTGATTTTATTATTTAAATAGAGGCTGGGTTGAGTCATAAGGCACCAAATTGAACTGTTTCTATTATCTTTATAGTATTTATGTTGATTAGCATAACAGAAAACTGGCAACCAGCCTATTAACACATTTTGTTAACGCAGGGGTTTACTCAATAGGAGTATGAGTTTTTTAACAACGCCTATCTGACAGATAGGCATCATAAATGAACTAATGACAAACTATAAGACATAAGATTAAGATGCCTTATGACACTTATGTAAGATCTCTTTGCTGTCTAAGGTAATGTTTCCAGTAGCTTGGGCAACAGGAACTGCTGATAAAAGAGCAGTGTCATTATCTATCTGCCAAACTAAACCATGACCATCATCAAGACCAATTTCGCTGACAAAAGTATTTTGTGTTGAATCGGTATCTATTGCGGATAAGTCATATTCAATACCCTCTATTAAAAGGTGTGCTGTTTTTGGCGTACTGTCGTTATGATAAAACGCAGCGATCTCCAATTCAGGCTCGCACTTAAACTTAATGCGATTATCATCATGATGATGACCTGCATGATCATGGCTGTCATCAAGGTGTTCATCATGAGCGTGATGATCGTGCTCATCATGCATATGTTCTTCATCTTCATGATGTTCGTGCTCATGATGCTCACTAAGTTCATGACTCTCCTGCTCATTACTCTCAGTAGGTGTTGTGGGTTGGCATCCTATTAAAGCCATCGTCAGTGCTGTACCTAATAAAGCAGTGCGCATTGAATAGACTATTTGTGTGGATTTAATCATACGGTAATTCCGAGTTAAAAAGAGTATATTAAAGGTATGTTATAATATAACAATTCAATCATAAAATAAAGCCCATGTTATTTAGCTTCTTATTGCTTAACATGAGCTTTATAAAAAATGGCTTTATAAAATGTTAGAAGTGTACGTCACAGCTATACATTAAATCTAAAGTGCATCACATCGCCGTCTTGCACGATATATGTTTTACCTTCTAGGCGAGATTTACCCGCTGCCGCAGCCCCCTTTTCGCCGTTATATTCTATAAAATCTTCATAAGCGATAACTTCAGCGCGAATAAAGCCACGTTCGAAGTCCGTATGAATAACCCCAGCAGCTTCTGGTGCAGTAGCCCCCACCTTGACTGTCCACGCGCGCACCTCTTTTACCCCAGCGGTAAAGTAAGTTTGCATGTCGAGTAACTTATAACCAAGTCTGATCACTTGATCTAAACCGGCTTCTTCCATCCCCATATCATCTAAGAAGTCTTTTTTGTCGTCGTCGTCGAGCTGGGCAATCTCTGCTTCAATCTGATTGCAAAGAGGCAAAACTATGGCATCATCAGCTTTAGCATAGTCGCGAACAGCATCGAGATATGGATTGTTTTCAAAGCCATCTTCACTAACATTGGCAATATACATGGTCGGCTTTAAAGTAATTAGACCATAGCTTTTGATGAGCTTTTTTTCATCTTCATCAAGGTTTGCTGCACGAGCTGCTTTACCTTCTGCTAAAAAAGGCTCGATTTTATTAAAGACATCTAAAGCAGCCTTAGCGTCTTTATCATTACCTTTGGCTTTTTTGGATAAGTTAAAGATGGCGCGTTCAACCGCTTCTAAATCCGCTAATGCAAGCTCAGTATTAATGGTTTCAATATCATCAATTGGGCTAACTCGACCGTCAACGTGTACAACGTTGTCATCATCAAAGCAGCGAACCACATGGGCAATGGCGTCTGTTTCCCGAATATTAGCTAAAAATTGGTTACCCATCCCTTCGCCTTGCGATGCGCCTGCCACTAAACCGGCAATATCTACAAACTCCATAGTCGTTGGCATTACCCTTTCAGGTTGAACGATCTCAGCCAATTTATTTAGACGAGGGTCGGGCACTGGCACGATACCCACGTTTGGATCTTTTGTACAAAACGGAAAGTTTTCGGCAGCAATCCCCGCTTTAGTGAGTGCATTAAATAGGGTTGATTTCCCCACATTAGGTAGGCCGACGATGCCGCAATTAAAGCCCATGTTGTCTCTCTCTTAAATAATATGTTGATATAAATTAAAGCTTAAAAGGTCATATTTCGGTTTTAGCAAAACAATATGACCTAAAAATATGTCGTATTGTAGCAAAATTAACCAAAGGCGTGTCTTCAATTAGGGGGTGTGAATAGAGGGTGTGAAAATAATCGTGATGTATGTCTATATCGTTCGTCTCTATTTTAAAATTTTAAAGGTAAAACAAATCTTTTAATATTGACACAGACTTTAAGTTTAGACAAAGTTTTAGGGGCGAATTACAGTTTTTCTTTTTGGTAAAAGTCAGCTACCAACGGCTATTCCTAAATGAGAAACAGCCCAAGCTAGAGCGGTTATTGAATGCAAGTTTAAATCTTGAAGTTCGGTCAGTTGGCTATTTTATATAAGTTAAGTTTATACGTTAACTTGTATTTGACTTGGATTTAACTTGGATGCGAGCTAATTTGCATCAGTTTTACTTTCTAATAGATTATCTTCTACTACCTTGTTTCTATGAGACCAATCATGACTCCCATGTTTTTATCGTCCTTTTTGTTAATATCAGGGGCATATAATGCAGAGGCAACGCCGCCATCTAAAAACAAGGCATTTGGGCAGTTTAATTGTTCCTTAAAGTAATGTGCAAACTGGTAAAAGTTAACCAGCTCACTGCTGGTCACAAAGCTCACGTTGCCGTCATCACAAACCCCAACACCGTTACGTATTTTTTTTGAGGCGCTATTAGGGTTGAACTTTGGATGAATCATGCCATCTATTACCAACATAGGTCCAGATTGAGTGGCATACAAGGGGCGAGCTATTTTATTATCAAGCATGGTATGCAGTGTATTGCTTTCAGTAATATATACTTTGCCAGCTTTATCCCACCACAGTACGCCATTTGGCATCATATGAAAGTTACCCGCACCTTGATTTAAGTTTAACGATAATATTTGTTGACCATTAATCACTGTGTAGCCAATTGGGGCAAACTCGCGGTTATACATGCCCGCATTAGTGGCAAATTTAAGCTGAGTATCTGACTCTAAATCCTCTATCAGTTGATCAAAGGTATAAAGTGGCTTCAGTGTTTTATCAATATCAAAGGGTGCTCCATCCATTTTCCACTTGCCAGATTTCCAAAATAGTTTTAGCGACAAAGGGCTTTTTGATTTACTTAAGTTACTTTGTGATATTGTGCATAGCGAATGTTCAAATGGCACAGACTTAGATTGACAATACTGCTCTACGCTTTTTGACTCATCATCTTTAATCGCTATTTTGACAAGTTTCTTAACGTTTGAATCATTACAGCCTGTTAGGACTAATGTAGCGTTAAACAGCAGTGTCGCACTTAACAAACAGAAGCGCCCCCTTCTGGCTAGAGGGTTTCGTTTGGTTTTCATAGCCGTTAGCCGTTTCGTTTTGACACTGAACTCGATACTATGCATAATTTTTCAGGCCATCGTCAGGATCTTTGTTTTGGTCACGGGAGTCTTCATTATAAGCCACATAGGCTTCGTTGTCGGCATTAAAACTATTAGGATCGGCCATTACCCACATTTGATTATAAATATTAGCGCGTGCACTGGTGTTTAGTAGTGCCCCTTCATCCATAAAGTAGAAGAATTTCGAGAGTAACTTAATGGTGCCATCATTCATGCGTCTTGCCACATGATAGGCATGCAAATCGTCTGGATGTGATAGTCCCACTGCGCCCACAATATTGGCCAAAGATTTAAGTGTATTGTGATGAAAATTGGCAACACGCAATGATTTGTCAGGCACATCTAATGCCATTTGCCGATAAGGATCTTGAGTAGCGACGCCAGTTGGACAGGTATTGGTATGACATGAGCGTGACTGAATACAGCCTACAGCAAACATAAATCCCCTCGCTGAGTTACACCAGTCCGCGCCAAGTGACAACATCTTGGCAATATCGAATCCTGATACAATTTTGCCGCTGACTCCTACCTTAATTTTATTGCGAATGCCAGCACCCACAAGCGTATTATGAACAAATAAAAATCCGTCGATAAGTGGCATTCCGACACTGTCCATAAACTCAACAGGTGCGGCACCTGTGCCCCCTTCTGCACCATCTACCACAATAAAATCTGGATAATTATCTTCTTCAATCATGGCTTTCACAATAGCCATAAATTGCCAAGGTTGTCCGATACATAGTTTAAATCCGACAGGCTTGCCACCTGACAGCTCCCGAAGCTGTTGCCAAAAATGAACCAGCTCACGTGGAGTGTTAAAAGCGGAGTGGTTAGCCGGCGATATGCAATCTTCTGCCATAGGAATACGCCGAGTTTCAGCTATTTCTTCGGTTATTTTCTCTTTAGGAAGCACGCCGCCCTTTCCTGGTTTTGCTCCCTGAGACAGTTTTATTTCGATCATCTTGACTTGGGGTTCAAGCGCATGTGTCTGAAACAAGTTAGGATCAAATTTTCCGGTATTATCGCGGCACCCAAAATAGCCAGTGCCAATCTCCCAAATTAAATCGCCACCAAATTTGCGATGATAAGGGCTAATAGCGCCTTCTCCAGTATCGTGAGTAAAGCCACCAAGCTTTGCGCCGTGATTTAGCGCCATTATTGCATTAGCTGACAAGCTCCCAAAGCTCATGGCTGATATATTAAAGACAGACATCGAATAAGGCTGCTTGCATCGCTCCCCGCCAACAGTAATACGAAAGTCGGTATTTTTAAGTTTATGGCTGGTTTGTGATTGTAAAAACCACTCTTTATCGGCAGCATATAAATTATCCAAGGTACCAAAGGCATTGGTATCACTGATATCTTTTGCACGTTGATAAACTAACTCACGCTGCTGCCGAGAAAATGGAACCTGCTCTTTATCGTCTTCAATAAAATACTGACGGATCTCTGGGCGGTAATCTTCTAAAAAGTAGCGAATATGCCCTGCTATAGGGTAGTTAGACAGGACGGCATGTGTGGATTGAGCGATATCATGAATACCAACGGCCACTAAAAACCCACAGAAAATCGCAAGCCACCATTCAGCAAAGATAATACCCACCACTAAGCCAATAACAACTGCAAAAAATAACCCGTAGCGTTTAAAAAAGCTAATTTGATAGGTACGTTCGCTATTATTCATGCTGTCTTGTTTTGGGTTTAAATCGGTACGTGATTTAGGCATGATTTATCCTTAACTCTCTCAAATCAAAAGGTAGTGGTTACTATTTATGTTAATAAAATATATTTCAAAAAATGTGTGCCATTAAAAATGCAGGTCATTCAAATAAGACGGTAGCGGTAAGGCGCTTATTAAAAATCTTTCAAAAAAACGGAATTAAAAAGACAATGAAATGTGTCTAAAATACATACTTTACCATCATGATTTAAAAACTTTAGTATGATAATGTTTCAGATTAGACTATGTAAGCAATTTTTTCCTATCATTTATAGGCGATGAACCGTTATAATAAGCCTCAGTTTGAAGACACCGTTTAAAACCTATCTTAAGTAACCGTTTTGAGGCATAAGGTAGAGCAGCTGTTTGTGATGGATGTTATTACTTTCGTTACTATTTTATTTAGCAACGGCTGATAATCTGGCACTTAACTTTTAATCTAGCACTTAACTTAATGATAGTTAATAAGATCCTCTCAACTATTTAAACAATAATAATCTTGATTCATTTATCTTATAGGAGCATAGCATGGCTATCGAACGTACTCTTTCAATTATCAAACCTGATGCAGTGGCCAACAACAAAATTGGCGCTATTTACAGCCGTTTTGAAGAAGCGGGTCTAAAAGTCGTAGGCGCTAAAATGATACACCTTAATGATGAAAAAGCAGGCGGTTTTTATGCGGAGCATAAAGAGCGTCCATTTTACAATGATCTTGTGTCTTTTATGACTTCAGGTCCTGTTGTTGTGTCTGTTCTTGAAGGCGAAAATGCCATTGCTAAGCATCGTGAAATCATGGGGGCAACTAACCCAGCCGAAGCTGCAGACGGTACTATTCGTAAAGACTTTGCTTCAAGTATCGATGAAAATGCAGTACATGGTTCTGACTCTGCAGACTCTGCAAAGCGTGAAATTGCATACTTTTTCAATGATGACGAAGTTTTAAACCGTACTCGTTAATCTTATAGCTTGCAAAATGACATATCTTTGTATTATTTGTAAAGTGCAGTTTTCATAAATTAAATGAACCGCATCAAACTTGCGTAGTTTACTACTAATTAAGTTTACTACTAATTAATAGATATTGGGGTCGCACTCGTTTTTTGTTGCTACTTTAGTTTCTATACTCAGTACTTTGGGCAAGATATTTTGATAGGGTATAAGGTTGTTTTTAGAACGGCTAGGCAGTTGCTTAGCCGTTTTTATATGTTTACTGTTAATCCAGTCAGCTTGTTCTATAACAGTCAGCTTGTTTTATAAGTAGGTATCTTAGTTTGTATACAAGGGTTTGTTGTCATTTATATGATGACGAGACAGCCTATAATTTCTTGTATGGCGTATAAATAAAAAGAAATTATAAAATTATAAAATTATAAAGAAACATAGTCTTGTATAAAGCTTACTATGCTAACTATAAAGAAACATAGTATGGTTATATGCGATATAATATGTTTTTAACATTTAGACTTACAGTAAACGGGTTAGATAATTTATCATGACCAAAGTAACAAAAATAAGCACAGTGTCTCTTCCAGATAGAATGAATGATAACGGCAGTGAGGCTGTAAATGTCATTAATCCACAAGACAGCAGAGTCAATCTACTGGGTATGGGTCAGGCAGAGCTGAGCGAATATTTCAATACGCTTGGCGAAAAGCCATTTCGTGCTACCCAAGTAATGAAGTGGATTTATCAGCATGGTATTACTGACTTTGATCAGATGACTAATCTATCAAAAGGGCTAAGAGAAAAGTTAAATCAAAGTGCCAAGGTAACGCCTCCTGAAGTCGTGCATAAACAATACAGTGAAGATGGTACTCGTAAATGGGTATTCAAGGTAGCAGGTGGGTCATTAGTTGAAACCGTACTAATTCCAGCAGATGACAGCAAAGTAAATGGCCGGAAAACATTGTGTGTATCATCTCAAGTTGGCTGTGCGCTAGACTGTCGTTTTTGTAGTACTGGCAAGCAAGGTTTTGAGCGTGATCTGACTGCGGCTGAAATAATTGGTCAACTTTGGGTGGCTAATGCATCGTATATGGAAGGGGTAGATAGCACTGAGTGGCAAAACTCTGTGACGAACGTCGTCATGATGGGTATGGGCGAGCCCTTGCTAAACTATCAGCCTGTTGTCAGTTCAATGAGTTTAATGCTATCAGATCATGCGTACGGTTTATCCAAACGCCGAGTAACCCTCTCTACTTCTGGTGTGGTACCAAAGATGTACGATCTTTATAAAGACATCGACGTTGCATTGGCAATCTCTTTGCATGCTCCCAATGATGAATTGCGCAATGAACTTGTGCCGATTAATAAAAAATACCCATTGAGTGAGTTGATTGCTGCTGCCAAGGCCTATGTTCATGATAATAACCCACGCCATAAAAAGCATGTAACCATTGAGTATGTCATGCTAGATGGCATTAATGACACTGATGAACATGCCTTACAACTTGTGGATTTGTTACACGAGCTACCTAGCAAAATTAATCTTATACCGTTTAACCCGTTTCCCCATGCACCATATGAGCGCTCCAGCAACAACCGTATCCATGCATTTAGTAATATTTTAAACAATGCAGGGTTTGTATGTACTATTCGACAAACACGTGGCGATGATATTGATGCCGCCTGTGGTCAATTGGTTGGGCAAGTTGCTGATAGAACCCGTCGTTCACAAAAATGGCAGGAGAGCATTGAAGCTCGCAAGCTGACACTCAATGAGTAACTATCATTAAATATGCATGACTAAATTAGGTAATCAATGCACTATATACTACCTGTCTATTTGATAATAATGGCTAAGCTCAAAACAGTGGTACTATTTTAGTTATAATCTTTAGTAAACTAGGGTTGCAACACTAAGTGTGCTTAGATTAAGATGATTTGATTTGTAGCTATAGAAATATACTAAATACTTTGGTTTTAATATAAATTGGTAAATTGGTAGGAAAGACTAGCCAAAGAGTAACCGCATTGGCATTAGTCGAATATAATAGTTTTAATATAACAACAGAGTATGTTCTTGAAATGTAGTACAAAAGTATGTGTAAGCATTCTGAGGTATTGCAGGTCTAAAGTATAATTATTCTAAAGTTGGTATAATAAAAAAGGTGTTAAAAAGATAATGATGGGTTCTACTGACAATAAGAGTAGTAGTAAGCTAGGCCTAGCTCTCTCCAATCATGATGCGGCTAGAGTCAACCACATGATCATGGTCGTATTGTCGTCACTGAGCGTGGGCTTAACAGCGTGTCAGTCAGCCCCAAGTATTGACGCCAAAAGCTTAAGCAACATAAATTATTCTGTGGGTGATGTGCAAAATTCAGGTTTTAAGGCAACCGATCCTGATAAAATTGCCGAAGTGCGTACCCGCATGGCCGCCCAATATATTCGTGATAATAAATTAGATGCAGCGCAGAGACAGTTAGAGAAAGCATTTTCAGCCAATAATCGATATGCACCCGCTTATGATATGATGGGCGTTTTGCTGCAAAAAGAAGGCAGCAGTGTCAATCTTAAAAAGGCGGATTCGTTTTTCAAAAAAGCACTCGCTATTGACCCTGATTTCATGCAAGCACGTAATAATTATGGCGTTTATTTATCGCAAGTTGGTCGAAATGAAGACGCTCTTAAGCAATTTGAACTAGCAGGGGCGGCGCTTGGCTATGAAGGCCGTATTGGCGCACTGGAAAATCTAGGACGTACCGCACTGAAGGTAGATAATAAAACGTTGGCTACCCAAGCTTTTGTGCGGGCACTTGAAGGTAATCGTAACAGTTTGGTCGCTCATATTGAACTGGTAGATCTATTGATTGATAGTAACCGTATTCAGCAAGCACAAGACTTGTACGATGAAACACTCATCCTGCTTGCAAAGGATGCCAATAAAATACCCCGTATTCTATTGCAAGGCATTAAACTTGCCCATGCACAAAATAATAGATATACCCAAGAAGAACTATCGCAACAGCTTTTGGCTGACTTCCCATTGAGCGAGGAAGCAACTCAGCTAAAAGGCTGGATTCGTAACCCAGAGGCACCATGGAAATAAATAATCGAGCGTCATTAACTCCCAAACATTCCGACACAATCAAATCAGCTACTGACTCTTTTGGACAGCAGCTTAAGCAGGCTCGGGTTAGCAAAGACTTGAGCCTCGATGATGTGGCAGGCGAATTATTTATTTTAAAACGCCACCTTGAAGCCATTGAAAGTGAAAGCTTTTCCGAGCTACCTCAGCTAGCCTTTGCTCGGGGCTTTGTGGTGAACTATGCTAAATTCCTAGATTTAGATCCAGATCAAATTGCGGAGAGTTTTAATCGTGCTTATCCAGATAACCTAAAAAAGAAGAGCGTTAACGATATTGAGTCGCCGCTTAGACCAATGGGTACATTGCAACGAGAGGGCAGGCGCTCTATTCGTTTTAATCCATTATTGGTTATCGGTTTGGTTGCATTAATTGCTTTGGCTGTCTTTTTGATTCGTACGGTAACCAGTGCTGAAGATGCCAATGCGGTCAAAGGTAATAGTGCCGCTTTAGTGGATGATCTATCAGATACTGAACAATCGGCAGGTGCAGCACTTAGTACAGGAAGTGCAGTTAATTTAGACAGTAGTGGCTCGGCATTGAATCTGAATAATAGCGAAAGCAATGTGGAAAAAAATGCTGAAGCTAATGGCACAAATATCAGCGGCAATACTACCAATGATGATCAAGCAGCGTCGCAAACAGTCAATGCTGATGAAGCCAATTTAGAATTTTGGATTATGGGTAATACTAACGTTAACGTTACCGATGCCGATGGCAACCGTCTGTTAACGGGTCAACAAACTCGCGGTGCCTATAATTTATCTGGTAAGCCACCTTTTAAAGTTCAGATTGATAATGTTTCTAGAGTGACCCTTAATCTAAATAAACAGCCTATCCAGCTGAATAAGTTTGCTAAGGACAATAAAGCCGATTTTACGTTAGCACCTTGATAATTTAGAGATCAATAATTTTTTACTAACTTATCACTTAGTAATTAAAGATGGTAACGACATTAATCAGTTCTTGAGTTAATCGGAACTTAAATGGTTAAGGTCGTCACTTGATAGCTCTTATAATTAATGGCGCTTATTGAAGTTTGTATGTAGCACTTATTATATTTATAGTGCTTATGAAATTAGTATATTTATATACAACGCAGTCAACAGGGCATAATAAAACCCCCCAACCTAATTTTCAGTCAACTGAGAAGCATTATGTCAACATCCTCTCCTATCAAACGTCGTAAAACCAAAAAAATATATGTTGGTAATGTCGCCGTTGGTGGCGATGCGCCCATATCTGTGCAAAGTATGACCAATACAGACACTTGTGATGTCGATGCTACAGTGGCACAGATTGAGCGATGTGTGGACGCTGGTGCCGATATGATGCGAGTGTCTACCCCGACTATGGAAACGGTAGAAGCTTTTGCAGAAATCCGAAAGCGCAGCAGTGTGCCATTGATTGCGGATGTGCATTTTGATTATAAAATAGCCTTGGCTGTTGCTAAGGCAGGTGCTGATTGTTTGCGTATCAACCCCGGTAATATTGGTAATGACGCAAAGGTTCGGGAAGTGGTAGCCTGTGCCCGTGACCACAATATCCCCATTCGAATTGGTGTTAATGCTGGCTCACTTGAAAAAGATATCCAGCGTAAATACAAAGAGCCAACAGGTGAGGCGATGGTAGAGTCAGCCATGCGCCATATTGATCTTTTGGAACGCTTAAAATTTGATCAATACAAGGTATCGGTTAAAGCCAGCAATGTGTTTTTGACATTAGATGCTTACCGCTTGCTTTCACAACAAATCGATAATCCGTTACATTT
This sequence comes from Psychrobacter sp. CX97, assembly GCF_057396285.1. Taxonomy (NCBI): domain Bacteria; kingdom Pseudomonadati; phylum Pseudomonadota; class Gammaproteobacteria; order Moraxellales; family Moraxellaceae; genus Psychrobacter; species Psychrobacter sp. CX97. Next base: position 42,952 of record NZ_JBXYJE010000014.1, read on the forward strand.
AGGGGTAACCGAAGCGGGTATCTATCGTACTGGTACGGTTAAATCTGCTATTGCACTTGGTGGTTTATTGCTAGATGGTATTGGTGATACCATTCGTATCTCTTTAGCGGCGGAGCCTGAAGATGAGATCAAAGTGGGTTTCGATATTTTAAAGTCGCTTAATATTCGTGCTAATGGTATTAACTTTATTGCTTGTCCTAGCTGCTCACGTCAAGAGTTTGATGTCATTCGAGTGATGAATGAGCTTGAAGCACGATTAGAGGATGTACGTATTCCAATGGATGTATCGGTCATTGGGTGCAAAGTAAATGGGCCAGGTGAAGCTAAAGAGTCAGATATCGGAGTGGTAGGTGCATCGCCAAACTCATTGGTTTATTTAGAGGGCGAAAAGAGTCATTTAATCGATACGACGACGCTCGTAGAAAATATTGAAAAAATGGTGCGTGAGCGGGTAGCACATGCAGAAGCAAAAGCTGCCAGTGAAATATTAAGAGTAGATGGTAGTTCAGGCTTATAATTTAAACTAAGCTACATAAATTCAAAGGTAGACAAACTTTAAGCCGCACATAATTTAAGATAGATAAATACTAAAGTTAAATCATCTATTATTATTTAATGACATAGTTTGACTACCTCATAGTATAAAAATAGACCTATATATCTAAATAACATACACATAAGATTTTAAAATTAAAAACTGAGTAAGAAGTATGATTAAGTCAATTAAAGGCTTCAACGATATTCTCCACATTGAAACATCAGCTAGCCGCCCTAGCAGTGAGTGGCGACGGTTAGAAACGGTACTGCGTGGTGTTTTAGACCAATACGGCTATGAAGAAATGCGTCTGCCAATGGTTGAAGAAACACAGCTATTTGCAAGGGCTATTGGCGATGCGACAGACATCGTAGAAAAAGAGATGTTTAATTTTACGGATAAGTCTGATCCACCCACCCACATTGCATTGCGTCCTGAAGGGACAGCTGGTGCGGTGCGTGCTGTCATCGAACACAACTTGTTGCGAGGTGATACACCCAAACTTTGGTATATGGGGCCTATGTTTCGCTATGAGCAGCCACAAAAAGGGCGCTATCGTCAATTTCATCAGCTTGGTGTAGAAGCATTTGGTAGTGAACATGTCGATATAGAAGCCGAATTGATAGCGATGAGTTATTTAATGTGGAATCGACTGGGCATAGATCATGAGTTGACTCTACAAATAAACAGTTTGGGTGAGTTGGAGGAAAGGCGGGCGTATCGCACGGCATTGGTTGAGTATCTAAAGGATAGAAAGGATGATTTGGATGACGATAGTAAACGCCGTCTAACCACTAATCCTCTACGTATTCTAGATAGTAAAGATCAAAACACGCAAGCGCTACTCGCAGGTGCACCTCGTTTAGATGACTATTTAGGTAATGAAACCGCCGAACATTTTGAGCAGTTAAAAAGCTATCTTGATGCTTTAGGCATCCAATACGAGATTAACCATAACCTCGTACGTGGATTAGATTATTATAATAAAACGGTATTTGAATGGGTTACTGATAAGCTTGGCTCTCAAGCTACCGTATGTGCTGGCGGCCGTTATGATGGACTGATTGGTCAGTTGAAGTCTATAGGAAAACCGAATGATACATCCAAACCTGTAAAATCAGAGCCTGCCGCAGGTTTTGCCATTGGGCTTGAGCGCCTGTTATTATTAATCCAAGCTGTTGCGCCAATGGCTCCCACTACACCATGTGATATCTTTGTAGTAGTGCACCCTGAGGTATATTCAGAGGGTCTGCAATATGCGCAATCTTTAAGAGAGGCGCGTCCAGAGCTACGTGTAAAAATGGCGAGCGCCACAAGTCTCAAATCACAGATGAAAAAAGCAGATAAGTCTGGTGCTAAACTGACAGTGATTTTAGCGCAAGATGAAGTTGCAAATCATCTTATTAGTGTTAAAACAATGGAAACAGGTGAGCAGGAAAGCCATGCTACCCTATGGCTACATAGCGCTGAAAATTTTGTACTTTAAAAGGCCTAACTCAAGTCTTTTTTAGTGGTTTTAATAGTTGTTTCAATATCGTTTAAACAATGATGTAGTTTATATATTAGGTTAGGTAGAGTTATGGCTAAAAGTCCAAATCCCGTATCGCCACAACGTGATGCAAATGTCGATCAACAGGCTATGCAAAAGCTGAAGCAAAGTGCTGGCTATATTATCGGTGCCATTGCTATTGCATTAGCTGGGTACTTTGGATGGGTTTATCTGCAAAGCGCTAATGTGAATCCAGATACCGTTGCTGCAGAAAAATATGCATCTATTGAACAGTCTAATGAATCGATACGATTGGCTCAAGATCCCAGCGTGCCCTTAGATGCTGAAACGATTAAGCAATTAAATAAAGATATTGATACTTTAGTGGCAGAACACGGCTCAACGGTATATGCATGGCAAGCGCTGATGCTTAAAGCAAGAAATGCAACAGATAGTAATGACATGGATGTGGCAATAGCAGCTTTGAAACAAGCGCTCAGCATTGATTTAGATGATCCAGGGTTACACGCAATTACTCAGATACGCTATGCTACTGTTTTGCTTGGTAGCGGAAACATTGAGGAAGCAATGAAACAAGCCTCAACGGATGTACCGTTATCATTTGAGGCTAGCCAGCAAGAGTTGCTGGGTGATATATATATGGCTAAGAATCAAAAAGATGACGCCATTCGTTCTTATAAAAATGCTTGGAGTATGCTAGTAAAGCGCCAAGAGGAACGTCCTACACTTCGTCTAAAGATTGAAAGCTTAGGCATTACACCTGAGCCAATTGAACAACCACCCAGCATAGTTAATCAAGCAGAGTTGCCAAACGTTTCTGACGCTGCTAATGCTAATGTAGATGCTACAGAGTCTGAAATGAATTAGCACTAATTGTGCTTGCCTAGACAAGATTGTTCATTCCCCCCTTAACTATCTTTTATTTGTATTATTATTTAAGTGAATGAGAGTTAATGATTAGGATATGCCGTAGTCTATAACGCTAATTTTTAATTTAACCCATCTGATCCTTATAGTTATTTATTAAAACAGAGCCGCATATGTATAAAGACAAAACTAAAAAATCGCCTAACCATGTTGCCATTCAAGCTTTTAAGATAGCCTGTTTATGTGGTGCCATTGCTTTAGCCAGTGGTTGTGGTAAGACCATAAAACCAGAAGTTAACAAGCCAACCAAGCTGATGCAGCTTGAGCAGTCTTTGAATATTGTGGCGCCTGTTGTATCCACATCTGTTAATGGAAGCTCTAAACTAGCAGACGTTGATCGATTTGAAGTTGGATTTAATGGTCAACAGATTGTAGCGGCATCTGGTTCGGGTAATATTGATAGCTATAATCTTTCAGGTAATAAGCTATGGAGTGTTAATATTAATGAGGATATCGTTGGTGGCGTAAGTTTTGATGATGCCAGCAATACGGCCATAGTGTCTACAAAATCTGCACGTGTCATTGCCATTAATACCACTGATGGCAAAATTAAATGGCAAGCTAAGCTCGATGGTACAGTACTTGCGCCAGCACTGATTCATAATAATCGTGTCATATTGTCTGGTAATGATGGCATCATGCATGGCTTATCATTACAGAATGGTAATTCGATATGGCAGTTTTCTACCCAAACGCCTAGCATTAGCGTGCGTGGCAGTGCAAAACCAGCTCTACTTGATGCTCGTACAGCCGTCTTAGCAAGTGCGGATGGTCGTTTACATGCGGTGGATATTGAGACAGGTATTCCTAAATGGTCTCGCCGCGTTGGTATTCCATCAGGGGCCAGTGAAATTCAGCGTATGACAGACATTGATGGTACTCCAACCGTCCAAGATGGTCAGTTATTCGCGGTCACTTATAGTGGTCAGTTAATTGGTTTTGATTTAAATAGTGGGCAGGTGTTATTTTTACAAGATACTGCCAGTAAAAATAGCTTGGCCGTAGGTGGCAATGCTGTCGTTTCAACTACTCTCGATGGAATGGTTCAATCGCACAATCGTCAGACTGGTCAGTTAATATGGAAAACCGATGCGTTAGCCTATCGCCAGCTGAGCAACCCTGTTTTCATTGGTAACTATATTGCAGTCGGTGACTTGGAAGGTGTTGTGCACTTCCTTTCTCCAGAAGATGGTCGTATTGTTAGCCGCGTAAGTACGAAAGGTGCTATCAATCAGTTACAGGCTGAGTCGGGTTATTTATTGACCCAAACTAAGTCTGGACAAGTCAATGTTTGGCGTTTAGTGCGTTAATCTAGCCTATAAAAATTAAGTTCTTGTCAATGATGAGCACATGCCCTCGTCTTGCAAAAAGATGAACGCCTCAGAATGATTTCTGGGGCTTTTTAAGCTTTGATTTTAAGTTTAATTATTGTACGCAAAACTTTTGTAGAAAATCATAATTGAATGAGGCAAGATTTAATTACCTTCCGCTCTATCAATGACCAACACCACAGGCTCTGAGTCATTCATATATAAGTTGGTATCTAAGTCATCAAAGGTTAAGGGAACGTGAGGCCAGTGCTTAAAATGTTTGTCTTTAGTTTGGGCTGAACGATATAAGGAGTTTGGGGGCAGGCTTATTTGCGGTACTGTAGCCATTGCCCCTTTCGCAGTAAAAAAGCTAGCATTATAAAAGGGTCGCACTGTGAACCATTCAATGTAGTGAGCCGGTCTTAAATTTGGCATATTCAGATGTGCAAAGTCACTGGGTGTTTTTATAACGTGCCATTGGTGTATAGGGAAACTGTCCGTTAACCAAGTGGGTTTTACAAATGTTTGATGAGCTGAGCTATTTTCTGGTTGAAAAAATCTACCTTTTAAAATGACAAAGCGTTTATCGATTTTAACCGTCTCGTGGAAGTCCATATCAACCCAGATACTACGAAATTGCTTGGTTTGCATATGAGTCATCTTGCGTTCAAGATTGTCTCGAGAGTTGATACCTACCCAGTTGACGAAGTCGTAGGGTGGCGATCCTAAGTAAAACTTTATCGTCAGTTCCCAATGCTCTACCTCGTTAGTATCATGATTGCGTAGGATGAAGTCTAACTCGCCAGTGGTTTGTTTCTCACGGTATAGCTGTATGTTGTGTGCGAGAACCTGATAGGGATGTCTGTTTAATCGATAACCATCTTCTAACCAAAAATGTAGCAAACCCTCGAAATGAAAACCAAGACGATAGGGGCTTGGACGTGACATTAGATATCGGGTTAATACCTTGTATTGCTTTGTACTGTCTAATTCTTGTAAACGGTTTTCATAATTTAGATAGTTTTGCTGCCAAAAGCACTCTTTATGTACCTCTATATTAGGAGAAGGCGTATTTGGATTAGGCGAGATCCAATGGCGTAAGGCATCAGGACATGCGATGGCAAATGCTAAGTCTCTAACAAACGGGCGTTTGTACTGGAGCCAAGGTTGCTGCGGAGCTGTATTCATATTGACATAGCTTTGTTAAAGTTAAGCTATAAGTATAACAAGAGAGTCGCTATACAGAATAGCTATACCCTGTATGATAAAAACTGAAAAATAATCAACCTTAACCCATTAATGCCAATACAGTCTAAATATTATGTCAGAAAACGCCACCAATCCCAGTGCCACCAATCCCAGTGCCATTAATACCATCACAACGAATGCCAATACTACGAATGCCTTTGCTCTAATCATTGATACTGAAACTGATCAAGGGCGTGATCCACGACCTATACAAGTGGCGACAATAGAGGTGCATAGCGGTTATGAATGGATGTCGTACTTCAATAGTGGACGCCCTATATCGCCTTTTGTCACTAAAATTCATGGAATTACTGATGAAGATGTGGCTGGTATGGAAGCCTTTGATTTAAAGAAGTTTACGTTAGCAAACTATCTCATAGGCCATAATGTGCGCTTTGACTGGCGGGTAATAGGGCGACCGAACGTTAAGCTGATCTGTACGGTTCGTTTGGCGAGAGCAGCCTTTCCTGAATGGCAGGGGTATTCACAGTCTAAGTGTATTGAACAATTAATGGGTAAAGATAAAGCAGCTGCTATGACTTCGGCGGCGCACGATGCATTGGGAGATGCGCGTATGTGTTATTTGCTATATAAAGCTTGCTGTGAGCGTTTGCAGTTTGACTATACAGATTTTGAGACCGCATACAAAATATCCAATACTGCTACTCCAATCATTAAAATGCCCTTTGGTAAATATAAAGGGCAATTGATTAGTAGTGTACCCCTCAGTTACGTAAAATGGATGCTAGCTAATATTGATAACCTGACACCTTCTTTATATTCTGCTCTACAAAAGAGGGTAGCGGATGAGAAGGCAAACGACCGTTAACCGATATGATTAAATGATAAGGCTGAGAAAAGGAGATAACTACAGGTTGTTATAGATTAGGACTGTTTTAAATTGTTTTTTTTATGATAGTTAATTTAGCTTATTGACCATGATTTTCTATCCAATCAGTAACCATATCCCATAGTTTAGGTGCTTTGGCGTAGGTTTTACGACTAAAAAAGGTCATGTGCCCTATATGCGTTAATCCTAATTCCTTAGGATGTATCCTGTGTTTTTCAACCGGCATAGCGGGAAACACGGCTAGCATATCGTCTACGTTTTTAGCATTGGCAATATCATCGTCAGTAAAGTTTAGCCATAGTGCAGGTGCTGAAAACTTATCATAATAATGGGTGAATATCGTTTTGCCAAATGCCGTTTTCACATAACCTTTACCGTTGCACCAGTCTCTCCACTCTTTGGCAACCCCTGAAGGTAGCGGCTCGCCCATACCAAATTTGTCAGATGGGGTATAGCCAAGTAGTAGGTTGCTTATTGGAATAGCACATTGCATGAAAAACAGAGCTTTTGCCTTGAAAGGGAAGTCCATATTTTTAATACGCCCTGAAGAGCAAGCAATATTTACAACAGAGGTAATGGCTTGATAATTAGGCATGAGGCCAATGAGTTGTCCTCCCGCACTGTGACCGATCAGATGATATTTTGCATTTGGGAATTCATCTTGTAGTGCCTCTAAGATAGCCGTTTCATCATGACGACCCCAGCTGATTAATGTGGCATCACATTTAGATAGTGGACAAGTCAAGGAGTCGCCAATGCCTTCGTTGTCATAAGTAATGACACCAAACCTTTGGCTCGCTAGATAGGTAGCAAAACTATTATAAAATCCACGTCTTATTCCGGTTGCAGGTGCTATCATGATGGCATTTTTAATGTGGTCACTTTGAGACTCTTTGGGCAGATATAAGGTTGCCGTTAAAGGTTGATTACGTCCAGTTATGACGGTTAACTGAAAGTTGTCTACCTCATAACTGATAGGTTTCTCTTTGATTTTGGCCATGCTAATTTCCTTCTAGCGGCTGCATATAATTAAGATTATCTGGTCTAATAAGCAAATGGAACTTAAGATGCTGATACTTCAAATACCGATATTGAAGCTTGTGAGTGTATTATAGGGGAGTGGGCTGATCTTTATTATCCTAAGAAGCAGACCTGAGTAGACATTATAACTATAATACCAGTGTGTCGTTACCTATAGTTAGTAGCCTAGTTGTTGTTAAACTGAACTATAGTCGGTTAACGTTTAAACCGCTACGGTGTTACCTAGAGGTACTACGTATATTATAGTCGCTAGGTCTCCTGCTAGCGATTTTATAATCCCTTGATTATAAACATTCAGATAGATAAATGTGACAACCACTACCTGTGTTATTATAATTAGTCATTATTTTGAACGACCAAGCAATTAGAAAGACCTATTCCATTTAAAATAACTGTCCGAAAATAAGTCAAACTAAAAATAATTTTAAAACTCAATTAATGAAGGTAATTTTTATATATGGCAAAGATTTCTAAAACAGCTGCCAACCCAGTTGAAAATAAAGCGATTACTAGTAAAGATGTTGAGCGTGTAGGAGAGGTAGTGGATAAAGCCTCGATCAATCAACGTCTGGTTGCGGTGTACTGTGGTTCTCGTATTGGTAATAATCCAGTATATGAAGCATCAGCTAGAGAGTTAGGCGCTGCTTTAGCAAAAAATAACATGGGACTGGTCTATGGCGGTGCCAGTATTGGTCTAATGGGTGCAGTAGCTGACACGGTTATTAAAGGCGGCGCCAATGCAGTAGGCGTAATACCTACCTTTATGCTTGATTACGAAGTGGCACACGAGGGGCTCACGAGGCTGCATCTTACTGATACTATGCATACGCGCAAAGCCATTATGGCAGAATACGCGGATGCTTTTATAACCCTGCCTGGAGGATTAGGAACATTAGAAGAAATCATGGAAATTGCCACTTGGCGCCAGCTTTATCAACATGAGAAGCCAATGATTATATTAAATATCAATGGATTTTATGACCGCATGATTGAGCACTTAAAGCATACGGCTGAGCAAGGATTCATGAAGCCTGAGGACTTAGAAAGGTTGGTGGTATGCAATGATATAGAATCTGCAATAGGTTTATTAAATAAGTATGTGAACATTGAAGACTCTATAGATATTGACAAGATTTAATGTTATATCATAGCTAGGGTTATATAGATAAGTTAACGTATTATAGCCTTTTTTAGTTTATACGTTGTTATGTGAAGTTACCACTTTGGACATGGCCTGTGGAAAGTTACGCTCAAGGGCCAGTGTCTTAGATAACTTATCAATATCGGCTTTGGTCGTATACTGTAAGTACTCCCAGTTATGCCGCTGTCGGGCAAGCTCAAGTGCCGCATTAGAAGGCAATAAATTTTGCTTGTCAAATTGATCACATATGTAATCAGCGGCCAATAGTGCAGAGGACGCTTTTACGTTTTCTGCACGAGCATAGTTCATATCAGGGTAGAGGCTGACATCGGCAACTCGCAACGTATCATTTTCTCCAGGAATTTGCTGCCCACCATATAATGCATTGTTAGTGGGTTTTGCCGTCGCAAAGTTAGGAACGAATTCACTGACTTGGTTAATTGCACGTTGACTACGTTCATGCAGTTTTTCAATATCCCAGCCTGCTTCAATATAATCCAGATAGGTAGGTTTGAGTTTGGGCTGAGCATCGTTTTGTTTAGTGGTCACTAGACCATCATCAAATAAAGTGACATCTTTGCCCATGCTATGAATTTGATAAAAACCATCAGGGTAGGGGGTAAGCTGTACCATCCCATTGGGTGTGCCCCGTTTACCGTGGATAATAATTTCTGGAAGTCTCATAGAGCTATTGACCCTATTATCTTCTTTAGCGTGCTCAGAGTTGTCCCAAAATGCAACATAAGAAGCTTTAAACTCCACCATGCGTTTGGCTGGGACTCCCACCATATTATCAATCTCGCCTGTTCTAAATCCGCAAGCATTAATAAGGTAATCAACGGTTATGCTTTGTGGCTGATTATTTGCAGGCTTGACATAAAAATTATTATCTTTCTCATGTGTTTTTAGATAGTTAATTTGCCATTTTGAGCAGGAGTTTTTCGAATCCTCTCCTTGAGCGCGCACACTGGTTACCCGTGCATTTAACAATATTTTTGCATTTGAATAATGGCTTAAAGCAATATGAGCAGAGGCAGCTAGTCGGAATATATTCCATCCATATTCCTTGACAGCCACAACTGGATATTTAAGTTTATCTAAGTCTAGTTGCCGTGCTGCTGCAGCTACCCACTCATCCGTTTCATGAGGGTGGGTATTACTTGTTAACGGTATGTCAGGGTTTATTAGCCTCTCTAAGTCCTGGCGTTGGTATAAGCGAAAGTAATCTTCAGGATTACCTAGTACTTTATTATCAGGGTCAGTAGCAATCATTTGACGATATACATCAGTCAACAAATGCAGACGGGGTAGTAGATCTTTAGGGTTACCGTTATCGCGTAAGGGGATAGCGATAATCGTTGGCCTTACGTCTATACTATAAGGATACATGCGTAACATATCGACTGATTGTTTTAACAGCTCGATGCAATCTTCATCAGGAATTTCTCGATATAGGTTTCCACCTGCATGTAAGTGGCACATAGGCGGGCCATCGATTAAACTGGCTTTGGTTTCGAATAAATAGGTTTGAACACCCAAAGCTGCTAAGCGAATAGCAATGGTAGACCCAGCAACACCGCCACCAATAATGCCTACCGTAAAAGGCTGGTTACTGGAGTTTTCAAATGAGTGGGGCATATTATTAGAGTTATTCAAAATTTTGTCTATCATTATAGTTGAGTCAGTGCAAAGGTTTAAGGTGTCATTAGGATAACAAAAATGGATTAATATAACTGTTGCTACATAGTATAGTACGATTAATTAATGGTGGCATATATAGTGATATGCAAGCGCTACTAAAGTATAAAAAATAGACGTAATAGTTTTATATTTCAATGAGATGATGATGAAAAAAAAGATTACAAGTCGATCTCGAAGGCAGATTAGCTTCAAAGATAACCAGAGAAATCAGTTAATCCTTGGTCTAGGTTTCTATGTCGTGCTTGCCATTATGGCAATGACTGGCAATCTTACATGGTTGATAGTGGGTTGGTATGCATTTATTGGCGTAGTAACATATGGGGCATATGTAAAAGATAAAAGAGCAGCAATACATAGCAAGTGGCGTACACCAGAAACGACTTTGCATCTACTGAGTGTGCTTGGAGGCTGGGTAGGGGCAATGGTTGCGCAAAACATACTGCGTCATAAGACCCAAAAGTCTGAATTTCGTCTGGCCTATTATTTAACGGTGCTTATTAATTTAGCAGGCCTACTATATATTGCTGTTCACGGTAATATTTCCCACTTCTAATTATTTTTAAATAGGTTGAGCCTATTTTAAGTAGATTAAGAATAAGTAAAGCCCGTGTTAAAAACGGGCTTTATATCTTGGATAAAAGATAAATCAGTAGTCTTAAACTTGCAGGGCCTACTATTTATCATGCTTGTACTTATTTTTGCTAACTACTTTAATGTTTGCATTTTGTATCACTTCTTCAATAGGGCTCTTTGCTAACACTGGTTTTATAAGATTGTTATAGAGCTTTCATAGTACGGTTAGATTTTAGACTCAAAATAAGCGCTTGTCGTAGGCAGTTTAAGAGTAGCCCTTATGTTTGGCATTGCGCTTATCCTCTAAAAATAGCATATCAATAACCACAAGCGCCACCCCCAGCACAATACCCATGTCCGCGATATTGAAAATAGGATAGTGCCAGACGTCGGCATAATGTACATGAATGAAATCAACTACTTTGCCAAGGCGTATGCGGTCAATCAAGTTACCAATAGCGCCGCCCAAGATTAAAGCAAGACCGAGGTTCAAGAGCTTGGCCTGACGAGGGGCTTTTCGTAGATAAATAATCAGAAAAATCGACATTATAAGTGCCAGACCAGCGAAAAACCACTTTTGCCAGCCGCCTTGGTCAGCTAAGAAGCTAAAAGCGGCCCCATAGTTATATGCCAGTGTCCAGTTTAGAAAAGGCTCAATAATGGGTACAGGCTCATGGAATGTGAGTTTGCTTTGAGCAATCCACTTTGTCCACTGGTCAAAACCGATAACGATAAGCGATAGCACATACCAGAGCAGTGCTCCACTATGGTTTGGCACCAGTTTAGATTGCTTAGTCAAGCTTGGCGACCCTGCTGCATAGGCAGGCTTGGGGTCTGTACTATTAGAGCGTGTTGTATTAGGCCTAGTAGTCTTACTAGGCTCTATAGAATTAGGCATAATGACGAACCTCTCCAGGACCTTCGATATTGCTGACACAACGCGTGCAAATCTCAGGATGGTTGCTGTCATTGCCCACATCATCACGCACATGCCAACAGCGGATACATTTGATGCCTTGTGCTGAACTAACGTCTACGCGAAGATTATCTAAGTCAGTTTCATCTCCAGGCTGCCCATCAGAAAGCTCATAGAGGCTTGCAGAACTGGTAATTAATACAAAGCGTAACTCATCTTCAAGCTTAGCCAAGCTATTATATACGTTGCCAGCTGCATGAATAGTTACTGCTGCCGATAAATTGGCATTAATGCGTTTTTCTTCACGTGCCGTTTCAATCACTTTGTTGATAGCGTCTTTAGCTTCTAAGATTATTGCCCAGTCTGCCTCACTGATCTTATCCATGGTAAAGTTAGGTAATTGATACCACTCTTGGGTAAACACATAAGCGTTATCGCCTGTTGCTGTGTCTTTAAGCAAGGCTTCCCATGCTTCTTGAGCTGTAAAAGGCAATATAGGTGCAATCCATCGTAATAAAGCATGAGCGACGTGATACATTGCGGTTTGAGCGGAGCGGCGTGGTTTGCCATCTGTCATAGTCGTGTATTGACGGTCTTTAATAATATCTAAATAAAATCCGCCTAAATTTTGTGAACAAAATGCCATCACTAATTGAGTCACTTGATGGAAATCCATCGCATCATAAGCAGCAATAATGGCTTTTTGCACTGACTGTGCGCGCAGCATAATATAATTGTCAAGACTGACTAGCTCATCCATAGGTAGGCTGTCTGTCTGGGGGTTAAAGTCATCAGTATTGGCGAGCAAGAAACGTACTGTGTTACGAATACGGCGGTACATATCTGTCGCACCTTTGAACGCCTGCTTACCGGCATTCATCTCGTAGCGATAATCGCTTGATGCGATCCACATACGCAGCATATCGGCACCAGTTTTATTAATCTCATCTTGCGGGTTGATGATATTACCGAGAGATTTACTCATCTTACGGCCGTTTTCATCAACAACAAAGCCATGTGTTAGCACTTGTTTATAGGGTGCTCTGCCATACATAGCTTCTGAGGTCAATAGCGAGGTTTGGAACCATCCTCTGTGCTGGTCTGAACCTTCTAAATACATGTCAGCAGGGTGGGCTAAGGCGTCATCTTGTTCAAGTACGGCAAAATGAGTGGTTCCTGAATCAAACCACACATCTAAGGTGTCCGTAGATTTAACATATTGTTTGGCATCCTCACCAATAAACTGCTCAGCATCGGCATCAAACCAAGCTTCAACGCCACCTTTCTCAATAACTTGTGCTATATCTTCCATCAACTGCAAGGTATTGGGGTGTAGCTCATCGGTTTCTTTATGGATGAAAAATGGGATAGGCACGCCCCAAGTACGCTGGCGTGAAATACACCAATCAGGACGGCCCTCCACCATAGATTCAATGCGGTTTTGCCCCCATGCTGGTGTCCAAGTGACATTAGGAATATCTTGCATGGTTTGCTGTCTTAGCGTGCTGCCACCGTCACTGACTTCATGGTCCATACGGATAAACCACTGAGGCGTCGCACGGAAGATAATAGGTGTTTTATGACGCCAGCAATGCGGATAGCTGTGTTCCATTTTATAATGTTTAAGTAGTAGTCCGCTTTCATGCAGTGTCGCAATGATTTTTGGCTGTGCCTTATAGATATGCTCACCGACGAAGACTTCGGCGGTATCTAAATACACACCGTTACCCCCGACAGGATTCACAATAGGTAGGTTATAACGTAAGCCCACAATGTAGTCATCCGCACCATGTGCAGGCGCTGTATGCACTAGTCCTGTACCACTCTCAGTCGTCACATGCTCGCCAAGAATAATCGGTACTTGACGTTCAGCGATGAGGGGATGTTGCGCTTTGATTAACTCTAGCTTGTCACCCTTTAGGGTCGTAACAACCCCCTCATTAGTTAGCCCAAACGTCTCTAACGCCTTGTCAACTAAATCAGTGGCTAATATTAAATTGCCTTTACTGGTTTTAACAAGGCTATATTCAACGTCTGCACTGACTGCAATGGCTTGGTTAGCAGGCAGCGTCCAAGGGGTAGTCGTCCAAATAACAGCAAACGTTTGATCAGTATTGCCCTCTGGTAATAGCTGCGATGGGTCGATTATCTCAAACGCCACATAGATAGCATCCGAAGTTTTATCTTCATACTCAACCTCCGCTTCTGCAAGGGATGAGCTGCAATCAAGACACCAGTTTACCGGTTTCATACCCCGTGTGACGTAACCGTTAGCATAGATTTTTCCCAGAGCGCGCACGATATTAGCTTCTTGATGAAAATTCATAGTGAGGTAGGGGTTTTCCCAATCACCAAACACGCCAAGACGTTTGAAATCAGCCATTTGTAAGTTAACTTGGCTGCGCGCATATTCGCGGCATAAGCCTCGAAACTCAGTAGCAGATACTTTCTGACCCACTTTACCGACCTTAGCCTCTACTTTTTGCTCAATCGGTAGACCATGACAGTCCCAACCAGGCACATAAGGTGCATCATAGCCTGAAAGTGTTTTTGACTTAATAATAATGTCCTTTAGAACTTTATTGACCGCATGACCCAGATGGAGTTGCCCATTGGCGTAAGGAGGGCCATCATGCAAAATATATTTGTCACGGCCCGCTTTCGCTTTACGAATTTTGTCATAAATATCATCAGCTTCCCATGCTTTCAACCAGTTAGGCTCGCGTTTGGCTAAATTACCTCGCATTGGAAAAGCGGTATCGGCAAGATTTAGGGTATCTTTGTAGTCTTTGGTTGGCGCATCAGTTTTATTGTCAGTCATAGTACGGTCTTATATATTTTGATTAATTGATTAAAATTAGGATAAGGCAGTTAGCTGTCATAATATTAAAAGCTATGTGCAAAACAGTCATAGATATTCATAATATCAAGATTGTTTGTCAATTTGCCGCATATAGCTATAAAAAAAATTGAAAAGGCATTATAAAATAAAACCCTAGCTAATGGGGTGTTAAGAGTCAACAATCTCAAAGTGTGATTTATTGCTAAGTGTCATTTATCGCACTGTAATATGTCCTAATCATGAGTTATTTCATAATGATTACTCTCTTATGATTCGGCTGTCTTTATTATCAGGATGACCATCAATTCTTAGCCATCTACCCATCACTTCAGCAAGTTCCTCTATGCCTTCTTTTTTGAGTGAGGAAAATAACTGAATAGAAAACGATAGGCCTAATTTTTCCATTTCACGTTTGGCATTGAGTAATACATTTTTTGCTGGTCCGTATTTAAACTTATCAGACTTAGTCAATAAAACATGAACGGGTAGGTTACCTG
Source organism: Psychrobacter sp. CX97 (assembly GCF_057396285.1). Lineage (NCBI taxonomy): Bacteria > Pseudomonadati > Pseudomonadota > Gammaproteobacteria > Moraxellales > Moraxellaceae > Psychrobacter > Psychrobacter sp. CX97. Next base: position 58,043 of record NZ_JBXYJE010000014.1, read on the forward strand.
CTTTTGCCCAATGTAGCATTTGTTGATCAAAAACTTTTAACGGGTGACGGCTATCCATCATTAGGACTAAACCTGCCAGACTTAAACGTGATATCAAGTATTTTTCTAGTTCAGTTTGCCACTCAATCTTCATTTTCTCCGGTACGGCAGCATAGCCATAGCCAGGCAAATCAACGATGCGAGTATCAGGATTACCAATACTAAAAAAGTTTATCATTTGCGTGCGTCCTGGAGTTTTAGAAGAACGCGCCAGTTGACGTTGATTGGTTAAAACGTTAATAGCAGATGACTTTCCCGCATTTGAACGCCCAGCAAAAGCCACTTCGTACCCTAAGTCTGGCGGGCACAATTTGAAGGTAGGTGCTGACAGCATAAATTCGGTTTGCTCTAGGCGTTTTCTAGGCGATAAATGAGAGAGATCCTGTTCTATAGTGTCTGGTTGGGTATAGTCTGGTACTTTGGTCATAAGGGGTCTCAAATTTCATGGGCTTTGATGCTGGAAGATCGATGCTGCGATTATGAGCAACTTGTTTTTTATGGCAGACCATTACTATTATAACGAGTCTTGCACCGTAATGATAATATAGTCAACCATATCTAAAACTATTGTAGACGATCCTGTTTGCTGATCATTTTATTTAACGATTTTAAATAGCGATAGGTCTTTCAGTATGTTTTGATTTTAATTGTATTAACGTTGACCTTTATTTCGGTATCGCATGTGAGATATATCACAGATATTTATCACACCTTATCAAAATGTCACAAACTCATCACATCATAGACCTTGAAATTACATTAAATGATGCCATAATCTTAATAAGAATGAGTTTATAGTTGTTTACTCAAAAATGGTTTACTTAAATATAATTAGCGCTTTAAACTTTTCACTCATTTAAGCTTTAAATATATCCACTTAAATTAATTTAATGATCTCCCTCACTTAACAACTCTAAGTTTTACCTAACCTAAATTGGTTATAACGTATAGACTTTAGCCATTAATGTTTAGAAATATAATTTTAATAGATCAGGAGGATAGCCATGTTATCCGAAAAAAAGCTACCTGTATTGTTTGCAGGTCTCCTTCTAGCGACTCCTTTGCTGGCAAATGCTAATATTGCACAAAAGTACGAGGAAAGCTGTGCGACCTGTCACGCCACTGGTGCGCTAGACGCTCCAAAAACAGGCGATACTGCCTTGTGGAAAAAACTTAAGTCTCAAAAAGGGATGCCTGCACTCGTTAGTTCAGTGAAAAATGGTATGCCTCAAATGCCGGCAGGTGGGTTATGCAGTGATTGTAGTGATGTTGATTTTCGGGATTTGATTGAGTATATGTCCAAATAGATAGATTTGAAACTATATTGTTAGATATTTTTAGACATTGATTTCATTAACAAAAGCCCTGATAATATCAGGGCTTTTGTTAGTTATGCTTATTATGCGACGGTTTTAGACTGTATATTCAACAAAAGCCTTGGATTAGTGTTGCCTTAAGGTAGCTATTTTTACTAAACTATTGCTATAATAAAGTCCTTAATTATTCTTTGTGGGTAGTTATAACCTTATTGATTATCGTCTATTGAGCGTTAAGCTTAAGCCTAAATGATGTTTTTTGTTATTTTTAGCTGAATAGACATTAAGTTTTAACTACTAGCTACCGCCTTAAAGATTTTAGTAGGATTAGACTACGATGAAAAAATTGCTCGCTGCCACCAGCCTATTTTTTGCCAGTCTCAGCGCCCATGCGGTTATTACTGTTCCACAGTATGACATTGAAGCAGGTCAAAAAATTGTGGAGACCAACTGTGCTGCATGTCATGGTTTAAATGGCATTAGTATTGTACCGTCACAGCCTAACTTAGCGGGTCAAAATGTACGTTATTTGTATAAGCAGCTGACAGAGTTTAGAACAGGTGTGCGTATAAACGGCATTATGGCTGCACAGGTTTCTGGCCTTTCTCAGCAAGATCTAGCTAATGTAGCCGGCTACTATGCGGCCCAAAAGCCTTGGGGAGCATTCGCTGGCAATCCAGCTACCACTGCGGAAGCAACTAAGATTTATTTAGGTGGTGATGGCAATCGTGGGGTCATACCCTGTTCAGGTTGTCATGGCCCTAAAGCTGGTGGTAATGCTTATGCAGCCTTTCCACGTTTGGGTGGACAGCATGCAGAATATCTGGGCATTCAGCTAAAGATGTTTCGTGCTGCTGGTCGTCAAGATGATGCCACAGATGCACAGAAGCGTGTTAATGACACTGCGGGCATGATGCAGACGGTTGCTTCTAAATTATCAGACCGAGATATTAGAATTCTTTCTGAATATTTAAGTGCCGTTCATTAATCGATTGCTGTTATGAATAAGATATTTGTAGACGACGCTTTTATAATATTGGCTGAGTTTATAGATCGACAAAAACCCCGTTAATCGGGGTTTTTGTTATTATGTTTATCATACATATATAAACTTGTAAATTGACTGGTTTACAATGAACAAAATAGCAGCCAATCCATACCCAATAACTTGTATAACAAACAGCGTTGATGAAAATATTTTCAATTAAAGGGCACAAAATCAAGCACTAAAAATAGGACTAAAGTTCGTAGACTTAATGTGTTGAGTCGTGCGACTAAGGTTCTTGTGTAAGGTATCCCTATTACAAAATTATATAGCAGTGGATGTTACCATGCATAACCGTATAGCTTCTCTTTTTATAGCCGCGCTTCTACCTTTATTATTATTTGGTTGGTTTACACCCACACCAACCGGTCAGATTGACTTTTGGCTCATGTGGTTAGTGGCCATGTTTGCCGTAGGTTTGCCATTATTATATGCCGAGCTGGGACTTGCATATCGTAGTCAACAAACCCCAGCTATCGGGATTCAAACTTTAACGAGGCAGGCAGACACCAGTACCGTTTGGCGTAATTTTGTTTGGTTAACTGTAGTGATGGCTTTAATAGTCTCTGCATTGAGTATAGACGCTGTTGCCAGTAATTTATTAGATACTATGGCTAAGATAGGCATTGTTGTGGAAGTGCCGGATTTTGCTTTATCATTGGCTATGGTGGTTATAGCAGGGATATTGAGCCTAATCGGCGTGTCAACCTTGTTCGCAGCAGTGTTACTTCTTGCTTTATCTTTTGTCATTGCCGCTGTGACTAACATGCCAGATGTTGCTTTTAACATGACTGAAGCAACTTTAGGAGAGTGGGCAAGAGCAGTGATACTAGCTTTAGTTAGTGTGGGCGTTGGCACGGGATTGTATTGGTTTAATAGCCCGCTAGTAGGCTCTCTGAACCAAAGAGAGGAGACAACGCAATCAAGTCGCGTTCAACAAATTGCCTCAAAAAGCGTTTTTCCCATTTGGTTAACACAGTTGGTCATCGGTAGCATTGCATTGGTATTTACCAAAGCTGTTTTGTCCCCAGTAGCGATGCTAACTTATGCTCTTGGCGTGCTCGCATCGGCAGCGTTTTTGATGCATTATGCCAATACACAGTTGGCAACTCGCTTTGGACGGTTTGGTGTTTTTATAGCTGCTATTATAAGCATAGTGATTACCATGATATTAGTGGTGGCGGCCAAGCCGTCTATATTGAGTCTTTTATTAGTTTTCATTAGTATAGTAAGTGCGCTTATCTTGGCTATTTTTACAGGTTGGAAGATGAAGATTAGTCACATGCGTAAGTCTTTAAACTTCGGTTCTGAAGCAGTTTACAACCTTTGGCGGGTGGCCATTAGAATTTTGGCACCTCTACTTATTATTGTGGCAGCTATTGGATGGCTTATCTCATGAGAGATACTGAGGTTGAAAAAATACCCATAAGTTTGGCTTATGCACCAACTGATCACGAACATCTTTATATAGAATATGAGGTTAATAAAGGTACACAGCTAATGGATGCATTAACCCAAACCGGTTGGTTGGCCCAGTATCCTGAGTTGGCACAGTGGTGCGAAGAACATAAAAATGAAAGCAAGATTGATAACAAAGCGTGGCGAGTGGGTGTTTTTTCCTATAAAAAGCCTTTAGACTATGAACTTCAATCACATGATAGAGTTGAGGTGTACCGTCCCTTAACTATAGATCCGATGCGTAAGCGTAAAAAAAGAGCGACTCAGCAATAGCAAAAAGTCTGCTCTTTTAGAATTTTTCATCAATCTTAATTGAACCCTCGCATCCTACGTTTATTCACACTGGCTGCAGATGCAAGTGAACAAGACCACGTCAGGCAACATTATTGGCTTAATTAAGTCTGGAGCACAATAGGTGTAATTGTGTTAAACAGTAGGTTATTTAGATGTAGGAAGGGTTTCAATCCCTTCGACTCGTGTGACAATATTGGTGTCATCAAAGTAAATGATTAAGTGTTGGCTTGCATTTTGAACGGCTTCTTTGCCGTCTCGCTTGCCATACGTACCAGGGGTATAATCATAGATATAGTCCCAGCGGTTTGGGGCAAGAGTATCGCGCATAGCAGGGCTACCTAGTAGGTATAACACTTGATTTTGTGACATGCCCACTTGTATTTTCTGAGCCTGAGTTTGTGTGATAGGGGTGCCTTGAGGTAAATCAATTTTATATACACCAAAAACGGAGCAGCCAGATGCTATTAATGCAAGAGACAACGTGGTTGAACAGAGTGCTAATTTTAATAGTTTCATAATTTTATTTTCTTAAATATACAAGTTTATTGATATTAACGTAAAGTTTCAACAGATAATATATGTGATATATCACGATGAAAACATTATTGGAGAAGCAATTACACCTCGTGATTGATGAGGTAGTGTCAAAAATTGTGTAGAAGCAAATCATACGTCAATTACTTGCAATTGCCTACCATTTGCGACATTATTTATTAAATTCTAACATTAAATATTATTAAGCCCAAAACCAAAACCAAAAGATAGGGATTATAATGAATACAAAGTTTACTAATCAAGATTTACGTAAAGCAGGCTTAAAGGTTACGCTGCCACGTATTAAAATACTTGAGCTGCTTGAAAGTGCTGAACATCACCATATGAGTGCGGAAGAAGTTTATAAAGCACTTATTGAGCAAGGGGAGGAAGTGGGTCTTGCAACAGTTTATCGAGTTCTAACTCAGTTTGAGCAGGCGGGTATTGTTGAACGTCACAACTTTGAGAATAATTTATCTGTCTTTGAAATTACTCAAGACGACCATCATGATCATATAGTATGTGATATTTGTGGCAAAATTGTAGAATTTCACAATGAAATAATTGAAGAACAACAACTTAAAGTTGCTAAAGAAAATGGGTTTAAATTATCTGCTCATTCACTTGTGCTTTATGGTATTTGCAATAGCGAAGAATGCCAAGCTTCTGTTCAATAGTGTAGTGAAGCCGTTTAGAGGAAGATAAATAACGATATAGATGTTATAGCCCATTCATATTTGCCGTTATATTGCAGTAGCGGTTTTATAGCTGTCAGTGGGCTTATAACCTTTAAGTTGCGGGGGCAAAAAAGAGATTCTAATTTAGTAGTAGATTCAAGCCTTCTCAATCAACTACACAATTAAATGCTGTGATTTTTAGTATTTGTAGGCATTATCGTAGGCATTGAAATGTGGGCACTAATAGAATGTTAGAATCCAAGGTTTTGACTTTTTTTAATGTGTATAATTAAGAGAAAAGTTATCCTTATCTTCACTACTTAAGCTTTCAGCGCGTTTACTCTCTAATTTAATTTTTAAGCGTAGATCGTTGCTAGAATCTGCATATTTAATCGCATTCTGGTATGAAATACTGCCATCTTCAAACAAGTCAAATAATGCTTGATCAAAGGTTTGCATACCGCGTTCACGTGAACGTGTCATCAATGCTTTAATCTCGTGGATTTCCCCCTTACGTATATAATCACTGATAAGCTGCGAGTTTAACAACACTTCAACGGCTGCACGTCTGCTATTGCCTTCCACAGTTGGAATAAGTTGCTGTGCAACAATAGCGCGAAGGTTTAACGATAAATCCATATACAATTGACTGTGCCGATCAGAATCAAAAAAATGAATGACTCTGTCAATAGCTTGATTCGCATTGTTAGCATGGAGTGTGGCAAATACTAAGTGGCCCGTTTCAGCATATTGTATGGCATAATTCATGACTTCACGATTACGAATCTCGCCAATGCAAATCACATCTGGTGCTTGACGTAATGTGTTTTTTAGTCCAGTTTCAAATGAGTCGGTATCAATACCAACCTCACGTTGAGTAACGATACAACCTTTATGCTCATGCACAAATTCGATAGGATCTTCAATAGTAATAATATGGCCACGTGAATGCGTATTTCGATACCCTATCATTGTCGCTAGCGTGGTTGATTTTCCTGTACCAGCTCCCCCCACTATTAATACAATGCCTCGTTGCTGCATTGCTATATCATTTAAAATAGGCGGTAAATGGAGCATTTCAGTGGTTGGAATGTGCGTCTCTATTGTTCTCAGAACCATGCCGGCAAGCCCACGTTGGATAAATGCACTTACCCTGAAACGTGCCGTATTTTGTAGTATGCTAATGGCAAATTGACACTCCTTGGTTAGTTCAAATTCCTGAATTTGGTCGTCTGACATGATGCTTTTAATAAGTGTCATGCACTGGTTGCCCGTTAAGGGCTGCTTACCCACAGGGGCAATTCTTCCGTTAATTTTAATAGAAGGTGGTACACCAGCTGTGATAAATAAATCAGAACCTTTTTCATTTATCATTAATAGTAAGAGTTTTTCAAGATCCATAAAGTGTTTTCGCAAAATTCAGTAAAATGTTTAATAAAAGGTTCAGTAAAAAGTTTACGGTACTAAATATCGCTAGGTCGCCTATATATATCACAACATAATATAGTTAAAGCTATGTAGTCAACAGTGATACGATACGGTTGCTTTGCAAAAAGATATCATGTGAAAAGTTCGGGTTGTTTAGCGTATCTTCTAGCGGTTTCTTTGGTAACCACATCTCTTAGCACTAGGTTTTTTAGAGTTTGATCCAACGTTATCATACCATCGCTTGCACCTGTTTGAATACTTGAGTACATTTGAGCAATTTTATTTTCGCGTATTAGGTTACGTATGGCTGGCGTACCAAGCATAATTTCGTGAGCAGCCACACGACCTCCGGTTTTTCTTTTTAATAACGCCTGTGATACAACAGCTTGCAATGACTCCGATAACATGGCTCGAATCATATCTTTTTCAGAGGATGGGAAAACATCGATAATACGGTCAATAGTCTTGGCAGCAGAATTGGTATGCAACGTACCAAATACAAGGTGGCCTGTTTCAGCCGCGGTTAGTGCCAGACGTATGGTTTCCAAGTCCCGAAGCTCGCCTACTAAAATAACATCAGGATCTTCACGTAACGCTGAACGTAATGCGGCATCAAATCCTAATGTATCCCTATTAACTTCACGTTGGTTGATTAAGCTTTTATTAGGGTTGTGAACGAATTCAATAGGGTCCTCAATGGTTAGAATATGTTCTTTCCGGGTTTTGTTAATATAGTCAATCATCGCAGCGAGTGTGGTTGACTTACCTGAACCAGTAGGGCCAGTAACTAAGACCACGCCATTTTTGAAATTGGATATAGTTTTAAAAATTTCCCCCATTTCAAGCTCTTCCATGGACAACACTCTGGAGGGAATTGTACGGAATACCGCCCCAGCGCCACGGTTTTGATTAAATGCATTAACCCTAAACCTTGCCAGTTTAGGAATGTCGAATGAAAAATCAATCTCTAAATACTCTTCATAATCTGAGCGTTGTTTATCATTCATAATATCGTAAATCAACCGACGCACAAGCTTATGATCCATAGCGGGCATATTTATTCTGATCATTTCGCCATCGACACGAATCATAGCAGGCATGCCAGCTGAGATATGTAAGTCTGATGCATTATGCTTATAGGCGAAGCGCAGTAAGTTTTCAATACTGACTGAATCATTAATGGACATACAGGCGTTCCTTTTTATGGTTATAATTCAACAAGTATTTATAATATAGTCAGCGAACTACTAAACGGTTACGGCGTTAACCTCGTTAAGCCTACTCCAGTAGTACTTGCACTCGGTTGCCTTGTAACCATTTAAGACTTCTTTGACTATACGATTTAAGTTACGGTCAACTAAAGGGCTTTCTATATTAGCTTATAAAGGGATAAGGTTGATCATATCTGTGCTAAATTAACTAACGCTCTATATCCTAGCGATTAAACTCTTTAGTCTCCTGTATCATGTAAGAGCATTCGGCTTATCACGCTTTTTTATCATATCAAGCTTGGTTTTTTTTGTCAGATAGTTTTTAATATAAAACGGCTTGAATGTGGTTGTGATGTACGACATTATTTTTTAAAAACATAATCTAGAGAGTAAGGATATTCATGTTATTAAAGATATGGACAGACATAGATTTCAAATTTAGAACAAACGAATTAACTAGTTTTGTAGTTATGGGATCATTTTCTCATCTTATTGAACGGGTTAACTTAGCGGCAGAGTAGTAGGTAGCGTGTTAATTATAGTGAATTGTATACAAATATTGACACTATTTGATAGATAGATAAAGCCGCTTTCATGTATCTTGATGATTTAACGGTTAATTTGGGGTATTAAATGTCTGATTGTGAGCTGATTAAAAATTGGAACTTAGTGCGTGAGAAGGTCAAACAGGCAAGTTTGGCTTCAAATAAGTCGGACGTTACGCTACTTGCTGTGTCAAAAACCAAGCCTGTTGAAATGATTGAGACACTTTTGCGTGCGGGGCAAACAGATTTCGGTGAAAATTATTTGCAAGAAGCGCTAGGTAAAATCGCTGCTTTAAATACTATGTTAGAAGATGAGACTAATGATAAATATCACGTAGTGTGGCATTATATTGGTAAGATTCAGCGTAACAAGACACGAGATATCGCTGAAAATTTTGATTGGGTACACACCATTGAGCGAGACGTTATTGCCAAGCGTTTAAATGACCAGCGCCCTGAACATTTACCTAAGTTGAATGTATTGATTCAAGTCAATATTGATAATGAAGAGAGCAAGTCAGGCTGTATGCCTAACGAGGTAAACGCACTAGTAGACGCTATTAAAAGCTATGATAAACTTAGCTTAAGGGGACTAATGATTATCCCCTCTAAAAGTGGTTTAGGTGTTAATAACAGTGCATTTGAACGGACCAAACAATTATTTATGGCTATTGCGGATAACCATCCTGAGCTGACCACTTGGGACACCTTAAGTATGGGTATGAGTGCTGATATGCAAGAAGCCATAAATTATGGGTCAACTATGGTTAGAGTCGGTAGTGCGATATTTGGTGCAAGAGTCTAAGCTTAAAATAAATGAAGCGCTTCATAATCATAGCATAATCACAAATAGCCCAGAAAAAACATATAGCTCATAAAGCGCAGTCCAAAAAAAGAGCCTAGCACTGAACTGACCCCCAAAAGTTGGACGGTTTAAGTCTATCTCAAGGACTGAATTCTGTACTTCACAGGACTCAGTCCTTTAAGTTTAAGCTGAATACGCTCATGATTGTAATAATGAATGTACTCATGAATTTGCTTTTCTAGTTCATCAATAGTTTTAGGCTTTTCAATATAGATGGTCTCACACTTCAGTGTGCCAAAGAAGCTCTCCATTAACGCATTATCTATGCAGTTGCCTTTTCTACTCATGCTTTGTCTTATCTTATGCTTTTTAAGCGTCTTTCTAAAAGGCTTCATTTGATAATGCCAGCCTTGATCAGAGTGAAGCATTAACTTTTTATGACGACTTGTTTTCGTCTTATCTAGCGCAAAATCTAGCATTTTACTTACCACATCATAGGTTGGTCTTTTAGATAAGGTATAACTGACTATTTCATTATTATAGCAATCAAGAATCGGAGATAGATATAATTTATTGTCACCCACCTTAAACTCAGTAATGTCTGTTAACCAGCGTTTATTGGGTTTACCAGCATGGAAGCGACGCTTTAAATAGTTCTTTGCTATTTTTCCCTGTTGACCTTTATAGGATCGATACTTCTTTCTTCTGATCTTCGCATTAAGATTTAACTGCTTCATAAGCTTGGCAATAAGCTTATGGTTATGATGCATGCCTAACTGCTTTAATGCGGCTGTGATTCTACGATAGCCATACCGACCTTTATGTTGGTAATATAGCTCGATGATACGCTGCTTTAAATCAGCGTATTTGTCTTCAGCATCAAACTGACACCTATGGTAATAAAAGACACTTTTAGGCATATCAGCTATCTTAAGTAAAGCTGATATGCAATATTTATCCCTTAGTCCTTCGATGAGCCTTGCTTTGTCTCGGCTTGTTCCCTCTCCCTGAGCAAGGCATCGAGCTTTTTTAGGTAGGCATTCTCCGCACGAAGATATTCATTCTCACGTTTCAGCTCTGCTAATATCTTTTCATCATCTGGTTTGTCTGTGATAAATGGTTTGCTCATGGCCGCTCTACCTTTACGTTTAGATATGAGTCCAGACATACCCTGTAGTCGATAAGCTTTGTGCCACTGGCTGATTAAAGCTGGTGAGCTGATGTTATACCTTAGAGCAACTTCCAATTGACTTAGGCCTTGGGTAAGCATCGTTGTTAGTACGTTAAGTTTAAACTCACTACTGTATTTGGCTTTGCTTGTCTTTGGCTTAATAGCCTTTATACCACCGCTTTGATATTGCTTGACCCATTTACTTACAAATCTTGGATTCACTTTAAACTTCTTTGCTGTGGCATGACCGGTATGTCCTTGCTTATAGTATCCTATGACTTTGATCTTAAAATCTAGATTGTAACGCATAAAAATACCCCATAAGTTGTGTCCAACTTTTGGGGGTCAGTTCA
>NZ_JBXYJE010000015.1:0-51029 GCF_057396285.1 Psychrobacter sp. CX97
AACTTCTTTGCTGTGGCATGACCGGTATGTCCTTGCTTATAGTATCCTATGACTTTGATCTTAAAATCTAGATTGTAACGCATAAAAATACCCCATAAGTTGTGTCCAACTTTTGGGGGTCAGTTCAAAACAATTAAAGTCTTTTTTATGGCTTTTCTGATTATAAGGTTTTAGTATTTGGCCCTATTAAGGCACCTATCAAGCAACTTCAGATCAGGCAACTTCAGAATCAGAACCTGTGTCAGAGTCGGTAGAAGATTGCCCATACGCTAATTCTCTTTTAGATGAGCGGTTACCCCTCTCCATTCTAGTTTTATACTTTCTTACTTGACGATCTAATTTGTCAGCCATAACATTGATGGCCTTGTACATATCATCTTCCTGCGCTTGCACAAACATTTCTTGACCTGAGACGCGCATTATTGCCTCTGCTTTGTGGTTATTTAAATCGCTATTACTATTCTCTACAGATAAAATAACCTTAATAGTCTGAATTTGGTCAAAGTGGCGTTCAACTTTAGATAATTTATCCATTACCGCCTCTTTTAAGGCCTCGGTTACACTAATATGATGACCACTAACTGAAATATTCATACGCTTAAATCCTTATGTTGTTTGTAGAGGTTATAAATACCTCAAGCAACTTATTAACAGACAGTTTAATGAACAAAAACCAAATAAATATAAAGACTCAAAATCAATGTAATTTTGGAGGTGTTCATTAATATACCGTCATATTAATTTCTTTATTGCTTCTAATACATGACGGTACGTTAGAAATCACTCAACTTAATATCCTTATTAAGCCAGCTTACCTATTTATAATATTTATAGAAACATATTTATATCAGGTAAGCATCTTTAATTTGTCATGAATTTACAAAACAAACAAGCGCATTTAGTGTAAATATTTGTAAATATAACTGTTAATATTTCTATAAGTCGATATAATCGAAAAATTTTGTCTTTTATGCTACGGCTTGGCAACCGTATATAGGTTTATTATTGTCCACATAATAGGAGACGACAATATCTTGCACCCGCCGCTTGGCACTTTCAAGATATGGGCAAGGTATTCGAATCGATCAAAGCGATTAACTTAACTAATTAATGCGTATAAGTAGGTTAATATAGAGGGTTTTGAGTAACGAGAAGGCAATTGATAAAATGGCTTTAGAATTTTATCTTACGCTGGGTTGATGAACCAATATTCATAGCCTCGCGATACTTTGATACCGTGCGCCGAGCAATGTCTATACCTTCGTTTTCGAGATACTCTTGAATCGCCCTATCTGAAAGAGGTTTCTTTGGATCTTCGCTATCGATTAAGTGTTGGATCATGGCACAAATTGCAGTAGAGGATACATCACCCTCACTACTGGATACGTGCGATGAGAAAAAGTATTTCAACGGAAATAAACCTTTTGGCGTTAATATACTTTTACTGGTTGTTAACCGTGAAACAGTAGACTCATGGAGGTCGACCGCCTCAGCTATGTCTTTTAAAATCAGAGGCTTCATGGCAGTAGGACCTTGGAGCAAAAAATCCTGCTGACGTTCAACAATCCGAGTGGCTACTTTCAGTAAGTTTTGGTTTCGCTCTTCAATACTACGAATAAATAATCGTGCATCAGTCAGATTATCACGTAAATAAACATTGTCTGGACTGTCATCACCCCGCTTTACCAAATTAGCATACTCTTTATTTATTTTGAGCTTAGGTAAGGTATCAGGGTTTAGCTTAACCTGCCAAATAGGAGCACTATTATCATCTTGTTGAACCATACTAACCAACACATCAGGAACGTCATAGCCGGCAAGAATTGTGCCATAACTTGATTGGGTATTTAAAAACGCGGTACCTGGCGAAGGGTTCAGTTTGCGTATCAAAGCTAAGCAGTCACTTATTTCATTTCTTTTGACACCTGTCTCTTTAATCAAGGCCTTAATGTTATTACTGACTAGATACTCATACTTATCTAATAGATTAATGGCTAGATTTCGATAGGGTGTTTTTTCAGGAAGCTTTCTCAATTGAATCTGTAAGCATTCGGCTAGATTTCGAGCACCAACCCCTAGCGGCTCACAAGATTGAATGACATGGAACATCATCTCTATTTGTTCATAGTCTATCTTCTCATCCCATTGATAAAAGCTAGACATGGTATCAAAGTTTTGTTTAAGCTCATCAATTTCAATCCGAATAAAACCAGACTCATCCATAGCATCAATTAAGTAGTTAGCAATTAAAATATCAATATTTGACAAATGCTTAAAATTTAGTTGCCAACGGATGTGATCTTGAAGATTAACAGAAGTAGCACCTTGGTAATCATCAATGTCATCAAAGTCTCGACTGGCTAGGCCGGTTGGCGCATGCGTGTACACTTCGTCCCAGTTTGTATCAATTTCATACTCACCAAGCGTGTTTTCTGCCATATTTTCACTAGTGTCTTTGACATCTTGCTGGTTACTATCTTGCTTGTCATTATATTGCTTGTCATTATATTGAAAGTCACTTTCTAGATAATTACTTTCTAAAGAATCACTATCTTGATTAGATTGGACTTTATCGCTTGATGACTTTAGATTCGACAACTCCATTAGGGGGTCTGTATCAAAATTATTATCCGCGCCTAAATCTGTTAAATCACTATTTAGGGGCTCACTATTCTCTGAGCCATTAAGCTCTGTATTATGACCCTGAGGATCATCACGAGATAAAGCAGTGGATGACGCATAGATATCTTTGTCAGCGTTAGTCTCAAATGGTTCATCATAAGCATGTTCGTACTTATCATTATCGTATTTATCATTGTAACCATCATCATGTACAAAATCTGAATCTGACTCCAAACGCGTTAACTCTTCTATGCTATCAAAGTCATCGGCATTTATAGTCTCCTCTTCCACACGCTCAAGTAGTGGATTACTATCCAGCTTCATTTGCACTTCTTGTTCCAGCTCAACACTTGACATCTGCAACAGCTTGATAGCTTGTTGCATCTGGGGGGTCAGCTTTTGAGAGGTTGATAGCGACGTGGTTAAATTGCTACCCAAACCAAATGAAATACTCATGATAGGTTTACTTGTTATTTAGAGTTGTTTTTAATATAGACGAAAGGATTACTTGATATGTTAAAGTAAACGCTTTTATAAGCCACAAGTTAGTGATAAAACTCTATTTGTAAAAATTGCCCAGCATATATCGTGTCATGCCTAGATATCGTTTTTTGGTGCTTTTGTTTATTGCATAAGTATCGTTTATAGCTGTTGTAAATTAAATATAGCACGCTAGTATAGTAATATGACATGCTACAGATAGAGCATCAAAAAGCATAATCTGCTAACTTACAATGATCAAAAAAACCGATAAAACATAAGCTTTAAAGGCGTAAACGGTTACCAAAATTTTGTTGATTTTAAGGAACCAGTGTTAAAAATGACATAGACTAATTGAATACAATTTGTTAATTTATTTCGAGAATGGCTGTCAATTGGTTACCGTTTTCAGAGTTCAAATAATTTCAAAGACAATATCACCTAGTTCTATGCTAACCTAACTAGACTAATAATAGTATCGTAGATATGCAGCAGTGCTATTGCTCCGTCGAATTGCATACCACAACCCAAGTCTATTACTGACACCCAGTTAAAAGATAAGATTAACAAAAAACGGTCTATTAATTTTCATTTAGCTTACTTATAAAGAGTGATAATTTTCTATGAATCAACCCATAATCGGATGTGTTCAGCTTAATAGCCAAAAAGTGATTGATGATAATCTATCTATTATAAGCAATGCAACCAAAAAAGCTGAGCTTGAAAGTGTACACTTACTAGTTTTGCCTGAAAATGCTTGTAAGATGGGCAGACAAAAAGAACTTGGCGAAAGATTTGATGAAATATCAACATGGTATGCCAATCTGGCTGCTAAGCATCAAATGTTTATTTTGGCCGGTACGCTACCATGTCCCTACCGTCCTGATGGCACGCCTGTACCAAATGATAAACTAAGACAAGTAAGCCAGATGTTTGCACCTGACGGCAAACGCATCGCCCGTTATGATAAAATACATTTGTTCAAAGCGGAGGTGGCTGATAGTACGGGTAGCTATGACGAAGGTCGCACATTTGAAGCCGGTAATACAACGGTCGTTGCCACATGCGATATGGCCAATTTACTTGGCAGTACAAACACCACTTTAAATACACGACAACTATCTGTAGGGATGATGGTCTGTTTTGATCTACGCTTTCCAGCATTAGCACAGCGATTACATCAAGCAGGAGCAGATATTTTGACTGCGCCCTCTGCATTTACCTATCAGACGGGTAAGGCTCATTGGGAGCTACTACTTAAGGCTCGAGCTTTAGATGCGCAGTGTATGTTAGTCGGTTCTGCTCAAGGGGGTACTCATTACGGTAATAACTCGAGCCGAGACACTTGGGGTCATAGTGCTATTGCCAACGCAAATGGCGAGCTGATTGCTAAGATTGATCAAACCAGACTATCGACAGAATATGCTTTAATTACCGCACCCTTTGACAAGCAGGCACAACAAATCTGCCGGCAGAATATGCCAATTCATCACTGTCATCGTTTGTGTTAAATGGTTACCGCTTATGGTAGGCAAGATAAGCTAGGCTCATTTAAACTATTGATTACTACCATAAATGACCTTATTGTGTACGGCTCTAGGATGCGCTTTATCATATACCTGAGTTAGCTTAGCGAAGTCAACATGGGTATATATTTGCGTGGTACTAATATTGCTGTGTCCTAACATCTCTTGTACCGCTCGCAAATCGCCACTGCCAGAAAGCATATGCGATGCAAAACAATGGCGCAATAAATGTGGATACATATTTTGCGCAATGCCTGCTCTTGTTGCGACTACTTTTAAACGCTGCTGTACAGCACGAGTGGTAAGCCGTGTTCCTAACTTTTCACTAATAAATAAAGCGGTATCACCGTGCTCTTCCCACAAATACCGATGTGGCAAATAAGTGGTAATTGCCTGTAGTGCCTTTTCACCCACAGGCACTAAACGGGTTTTATTTCCTTTTCCGGTTACCCTTATCTGCCCTCGTTCGCCGCTTGCATCTACTCTCAAATCAGAAACATCTAAACTTACCAGCTCGCCAACACGTAGGCCACTACTGTATAGAAGTTCAAACATGGCTTTATCACGTATCCACAACCTCGCTTGCTCAGGCGTATCGGGCATTGGTTGCTCTAATAGCTGAGTGATAAGATCGCCATCAGCGATAGACGGTAGAGGTCTAGGCGAGCGTTTAAGCTTATAACCCGTCGTTGGATTGATACGTGCCAGCCCTTGCTCAATCATCCAACTATAAAAATGACGAATAGCAGACAGCTCTTGCTGTACGCTAGATATGGCTAATGCATCTCGCTCCAACCGATTGCCAATATGCTTCGCTAATTGTCGTTTATCACAGCGTGTCCACGTCAGCCCTGCTTGCTCAACATAACATGCCAATTGGTATAAAGCAGCATAATAGGCATCAATGGTATGCGGAGATAATTTGCGTACAGACAGCTCGTTTAACCATCGTTCCACTGGCTCTAACAGTGCTACCATATGTGGCGACATATCACTCATAATATCGATATCCTCACTATCAATATCCACACTATTGATATTATGAGTGTCTTGCTATTGCTACTGTCGCTGGCCTCTTCTATCTTAATCATCTATCTTGACACCAGCCTGTGCCATTAGTCCATCGGGACTAAATACACCCTCATACACAAAGGCTGTCGGGCCCGTCATCATTACTGAATAACCAGGTGACCAACTGATCAGCAGACTGCCACCATATAGCTGGGCGCGAACGTCTTCAGCTTCATCTAACCAACCTTCACGAATACCTATAGCAACAGCTGCACAAGCCCCTGTACCACACGCTTGGGTCTCGCCAACCCCTCGCTCATACACACGCAGACGAATATGACGCTGATTCATAATCTGCATAAAACCCACATTTACCTTTTCAGGAAATGCTGGGTGCGACTCAATAGCTTTACCTAACTTTTCAACATCAGCCTCTAAAATATCATCGACTTTAATAACAGCATGTGGGTTTCCCATACTTGCAACATATAACTGCACAGGCGTACCCTCAACATTCAGATGATATGCATTTTGAATCTTTGTAATGGCTTTTGGTTTAAAAGGTATCTCTGATGGCTCAAACCTTGGCTTGCCCATATCAACTTGTACCCATCCATAACTGTCGGTACTTAACGTTAAAATTCCTGACTTAGTCTCTACACGAATGCGCTGTTTAAACGAAAGTTTACGTGCTTGTACAAACCGCGCAAAACAGCGAGCACCATTGCCGCACTGTCCTACCTCAGTACCGTCTGCGTTATATATACGATAACGAAAATCAACATCTGGACGCATGGGTGGCTCAACCACTAACAACTGATCAAAGCCGATGCCGCGATGGCGATCGCCTAAAAGCTGTATCATTTGTGGGGTCAAATCTAAACGCTGTGTTACAAGGTCAATGACCATAAAATCGTTGCCCAGACCGTGCATTTTAGTAAACTCAATAAGCATAGTTTGTCCTTAAATTTGATATTTATTCTATCTTAACATGCAGATTATGACATTGATAATATTGAACTGTTGGAATTGGTTTAGCTTGATTAAGTGAACCTGTATGTAGCTATATTCAATTAAATCTGACTAAATCGCAATGGTTAAGGTCTATCCACTATAGTCAAAGAACTTTAAAGTAGTCACAAGGCAACCGATTGCAAGTACTACTGAAGTAGGCTTAACGAGGTTAACACCGTGACTCTTTATAAGTTCGCCGACTATAAAGGTCTATCCACTAAAAAACCCCGTATCAATTATGATACAGGGCCTAGGTAATCTGTTACCTTTTATTCAATATCTTAGGAACGCCTTAATTATAATCTAATAACAAATAAGCACTAATCCAATTGCCACTGGCTTTCGCCTACAAATAACTGCTCAATTGTCTCACGCTTACGCACCAGCTGGTGCTGATTGCCCTCTACCATAACTTCAGCACAGCGAGGGCGAGAGTTATAATTACTGCTCATCACAAAGCCATACGCTCCAGCCCCTGTTACTGCTAAAACATCATTTACCGTTAAAGCTAACATACGGTTCTTAGCTAGAAAATCGCCTGTTTCACATACCGCACCGACAATATCCCAATGTCTTTCATCGTTAAGATTAGTGAGTTTTGCGGGTATGATGGCCATCTCAGCTTGATATAGTGAAGGTCGAATTAAATCATTCATTGCTGCGTCAACAATAGCAAAATTCTTATGTGCTGTGGGTTTTAATACGTCAACCGATGTAAGTAGCACACCGGCATTGGCAACAATACTGCGACCTGGCTCAAAAAATACTTTTAATCCTAATTCCTGTAATTTTGGGAGTAATGCCTCAGCAAAAGTATTGACCTCAGCCACCACCTCATCAAGATAAGTAACCCCTAGCCCTCCACCCAGATCAATGTGAGTAAGCTCAATACCTACTTGTTTTAATGAATCAATAAGCTCACATAATTTATCAAGTGCGGCTACAAAGGGGGTAATCTCAGTGAGCTGCGAACCGATATGGCAGTCAATCCCCACAACATTTAGATGCTCAAGTTTATCTGCATATTGATAGGCTTCGATGGCAACGTCATGGCTAATTCCAAACTTATTATCTTTAAGTCCAGTGGAGATATAAGGATGCGTTTTTGCATCTACATCAGGATTTACTCGCAAGGAGATGGGGGCAACTACGCCAAGATTACCTGCAATTGTATTAATCGTATCAAGCTCACTTAAAGATTCAACGTTAAAACAGCCAATGCCTGCTGTTAATGCTGCTTTAATATCAGCATGGCTTTTGCCCACCCCAGAAAAAACAATTTTACTGGGGTCAGCGCCAACAGCCAGTACGCGCGCCAACTCTCCACCGGATACTAAATCAAAACCTGAGCCTGCTTTCGCCAAAACCCCTAAAACCGCTAAATTTGAATTGGCTTTTACTGCATAACAGACCTGATGGTCAATAGCTGCAAAGCTGGTAGTATAAGCTGTGTAGGCATCCAGTATGGCAGTTTTTGAATAAACGTATAATGGGGTTTCATATTTTTCTACTAGAGCGTCAACACTTATCCCCTCAATATGCAGCACGTTTTGCTTATAATCCAGTGCAGGTATTTTATCCACAAAAGCTTCTGGATGAATACGTAGGCCCATATCGTTTTTCTCAGTAGCAGGGTATGCAGGGTTGTCTTGACAGGGGTCGTTTTTTATCATTTCCGTGGGTATCCATTTTGAATAAATGTTATCAGTTTGAGAGTCAATCAAAATCATTATAAGAGGGGGCAATACGGTAAAAATCTAAATTATTATAGACGACCACATAAGCCAACAAACGAGCATGGTAAGCGAGGGCGACAAGAAAAGCCAATCGTATTCTTTTTATATAGACTCACGTTCTCACATTATCTTGGGTTTGCGCTTAGTCTGCAATGCAGTTTAGATAAAGGATTAGTAATTAATAGTGCTAATTTGCAAATATTTGATATGCCCAAATTATTATACGTTCTTAATAATCGTTTGGGTCATTAGTAATACTATCTATATCCACACTTCCCTCAGGCTCATCTGAATTCAAACTTTTAATATCATTTTCATCTTTATTGTACTTATAAAGAATAAAGTCAGTATTACTATTGGCTTCCTCTGGCATATATAAGTCGCCCTTTTGGCCACATCCCGTTAACGATACCAAGATTGCGATAACGCTATAAGCACCTCTAGCAAAAGGTTTTTTAGTGTTTTTGACAGATTGTAAAGTCATATTATCAACCAAATTTTTGTATTGTTTGTTACAGCCAAAGCCCTCATTTAGCCATTTATAATAAACTAAAAATCATAACAAACTTAAATAAAAAGCTTTTCATAGTAGCAAAAATCTCTAGGCTTGCCTAAAACTATTATCTCTATTGACAACTTATAGAAGACATCTTAAAACCCTTATGTTTTTATCATTGATCTTCATTACTCCTTTACAGACGTTCTTAAAATAGGTAATCTCAACGAGATAAATGTAGTTATACTTATTTATATAGTATTATATCGCTAGGCATGATAACTCAAGTAAATATATGAGCCCTATTTGCTGAATAATAAATACGCCTTCCTTTGATTAACCAACTGTTTAGTAAGCCTTTATAGTCATAATATCTTTATATACAGATAGTTAATATAGAGACACTTATTCTGTTTGCTAATGCTAAACACTTTGTATATTAGCGTCTTTATAATGCTGATGTTTTTTATGCCTAATTTTAACGACTCAGTTTTGATACCATAGTAACCCATTATTACAAGCTGACAATTTGAACATATAAATAATATGGATTTAATAGACACCTTGATCAGCACTTTAAACCCACCTTCTTTTATTTTACTCATTCGTTATTACTCAAATGCCGCGAATGTTGCAAATTTTATATAAACCATGAGTTGTATCATGGAATTTAATCCACTCACATAAAAGTAAATGAGATAAGAACATAAAGTAAATAATAAGATAATAAAATAATATAATAAATAGTTACTCCACTCAAAAATAAACCTATTATGCACCGTAACCAGTAGGCCTTTTTATCTTGCTGGGCCTGAATCTTAACCAATAGCTATTTTAGCAGTCAGCACCCTTTTTTTATGTCAAATATTCTTGCAAGGACACTTTATGAGCCATACCTCCATTACTAAACCTACCCTAGTTGTCAACTGTGGGTCATCATCTATCAAATACGCCTTAATTAGTCAGGATAATCAACACCGCATTACCGGCCTTGCGGAAAACTTGGGACTTGACCATGCGCGTATTGTTCATAAAGAATTAGATGGTACGAAAACTGAAATTCGTATTCCGGGTGCCAACCACAAAGCCGCCCTTGTAAAAATCATGGAGGTACTGGGCAATCAACAACCTATTGCGGTTGGTCATCGCGGCGTTCATGGTGGACGCGAATTTAGTAATGCTCAGGCAATAACGCCACACGTATTAAGTGAAATTAAACGTCTTAAAGAGTTAGCGCCATTACACAATCCAGCCAACGCAGCTGGTATTGAAGCCGTTCAAGCCATTCACCCCGACCTTCCTCAAGTGGTGGTTTTTGATACCGCTTTTCACCAAACGATGCCGCCTAAAGCATTTCGTTATGCCATTCCAAAAGATTTATACGAAAGTCATTATATCCGTCGATATGGCTTTCATGGCACGTCACACGCTTATGTATCAAATCGTGCTAGCCAAATTACTGAAACTGAAGGCCCTCATGGCTGGTTAGTGGCTCACTTGGGTAATGGTAGCTCAGCGTCTGCTGTTTATGACGGTAAAAGCCTAGACACCAGTATGGGCTTAACGCCTCTAGAAGGTTTAATGATGGGTACACGCAGTGGCGATGTCGATCCTGGCCTACATTTATACCTAAAACGCAAATTAAACTTAAACATTGAAGAGATTGATACACTACTCAATAAAGAAAGTGGACTTTTAGGTGTTTCCGGTGTGTCAAATGATATGCGTACCATTGAAGAGATTGCCAATGATGACTCTCATCCTGGTCAAAAAGATGCCGCACTTGCCTATGAGATGTTCTGCTACCGAGTCGGAAAATACTTAGCCTCTATCTCATGCGCTTTACCTGAAATTACTGGCATCGCCTTTACAGGTGGGATTGGCGAAAATGCTGCTGGCATTCGAGCTCGCATTGTTGACGTTATGCGTCATTTTGGCTTAGCAGTAGATGCGGATAAAAATAAAGCATTATTTGGTGGTAAAGAAGGTAGTTTCCATTCTGAATCGAGCCGTTACGAGCTTTGGGTTATTCCGACGGATGAAGAGTACCAAATTGCGCAAGAAACCCGCGAAGTTCTGGGACTGTTATAACACAAAGACATAAATAATGGATGAGCACCTGATTAGCACATAATCATATTTGTGTATTAATAGTGCCTTATTATTATTTCTAATCGGGTTTGAATCATCCTATAACTAACGACGTTGTCAATTGGGCTTTATAAAAGAGTGTAGGTATTTTCTATTGTTAGACTTAGCATGAAGGTCAACACTTATCGCTATCACTCATGACTATATATGGCTTAACAAAAATATAGCTAAGTAAAAATATAGCACGGGAACATGAGGCAAAGCTTTCTAGCACCTCTTTCAACAATAAAAATAATAGCCACGTTTAAAACAAATAAGGATTCGTTTATGCAAACAATATTACTTGTGCCCACCGGCCGAGGCATTGGCCTGACTTCTTCTGCATTAGGTCTAATTAGAACACTACAACATGCGGGAATAAAAGCTGGCTTTATGAAGCCCTTCTCCCAAGATGACTCATTCGATACTCAGCATACTCTCGACAGCTCAAGTGAGCTCGCAAGACGCACTTTTGGTTTAAATCCTCCCTCATCAATCCCTCGTAATCGTGTAGAGCGTACCTTAAGTAACGGTAACTTAGACGATATAATGGAAGAAGTGGTTGTCAAACAGCAGCAGCTGGCTAAAGACTATGATGTCGCTATTTGTGAAGGCCTACAACCGACTGAAGAGGTAAACTACGCAACCGATGTTAACCATGCTCTATCAAATGCGCTAGATGCTAAAGTTATCTTAGTCAGTAAAGCGGATCTTAATAAGCCTGAGCTTCTTGCTGATAAGTTGGATGTTCATGCTAGAGAATATGGCGGTATCGCTGGTCTTCGTACTATAGGCTGCATTTTAATGCGCGCCAAAAATGTACCTGTATCTCCAAGTGCCGTCTCTTCAGGCCATGCTTCGACAGACGATGCTTCGACAAAAGGTGCTTCAACAAACTTAAGCGCTACAGACTCAGGCTCTGCCCAGCTGCCGGGTAGCGCTAAGCTAGATTTAGAAGATACGTTTGTGGCGGCAATGAAAGCCCATGCTCCTGCGTTTGCAACCGAGAAGTTTCATTTAATTGGCGTGGTACCTTTTAGCGATATTTTATCAGTGCCTCGCACTTGGGATATTGCCCAAAACTTAGGGGCTACTTGGTTAAATGAAGGTAACGCCAAATCCCGTCGGGTATTAAATACCAGCCTAACGGCACGAACTATTTCACGTATAGGGGAAGTATTTAAACCCGGCACACTGATCGTTACGCCTGGCGACCGTGAAGATCTACTATTAGCAACGGCAATGGCTGAAGTGAACAACATTCTCATGGCAGGTATCGTATTGACAGGCGATATTATCCCTAACAAAACAGTATTAGACCTTTGTAAGCCAGCACTCAGCGCCGGCCTACCTGTTATGAGTGTTAAAACAAACAGTTTAGAGACCGTTCACAACCTATCGAATATTACCAATGAAATTCCACAAGATGATGTAGAACGCGCTAAAAAAGTTACCGAATTTGTGGCCGCCCATTTAGATATCGACTGGATTAACGATTATTTTAAACGAGACTACAAAGTACGTATGTCTCCTTCTGCTTTCCGTCATCAAATTGTCAGTAAATCGCAAAAGGCAAAAATGCGAATTGTTTTGCCTGAAGGTTCTGAACCACGGACGGTTGAAGCGGCGGCCATTTGTCAAAGTCGTGGTATTGCAAACTGTGTGCTTATCGCTCGCCGTAAGGATGTTGAAAAGGTGGCAAATGAGCGTGGCGTGACGCTACCTAAAGATATAGAAATTATTGATCCCGATACAATCGATATCAACAAATATATCGCTGCGTTTGTTGAGCGACGTAAAGGTAAAGCAACACCTGAGCAAGCAGCTGAACAACTAAAAGATACCGTGGTACTTGGCACCACTATGCTTCATTTAGATGAAGTTGACGGCTTAGTATCTGGTGCCATTCATACGACTGCCAATACAGTGCGCCCCGCATTCCAGCTTATTAAAACAGCGCCAGAATACTCATTAGTGTCTTCAATCTTTTTTATGCTATTGCCTGAGCAAGTGGTTGTGTACGGCGATTGTGCCATCAATCCAGATCCTAACGCTCAAGAGCTTGCGGAGATTGCCATTCAATCTGCTGCTTCTGCGAAAGCGTTTGGTATCGAGCCAAAAGTGGCGATGATTAGTTATTCAACAGGGTCATCTGGAACCGGTGCAGATGTAGAAAAAGTCATTGAAGCCACTCGTATCGTTAAAGAACGTGCCCCAGACTTAGTCATTGACGGTCCGCTTCAATACGATGCAGCTTTTGTTAGCAGCGTTGGTAAATCTAAAGCACCAGATTCTCCGGTAGCAGGTCAGGCTAATGTATTTATCTTCCCAGATTTAAATACAGGTAACACCACTTACAAAGCCGTGCAACGTAGTGCAAATGTTGTGAGTGTTGGTCCAATGCTGCAAGGCTTAAACAAACCCGTTAATGATCTGTCTCGTGGTGCATTAGTCGATGATATCGTTTATACCATTGCTTTAACCGCTATCCAAGCCAGTAGTGATGAGGTTTAAAGCTATCAGTGCAATTGAGTATTTTAACTGATCATTTAATCCATTAAGCTCGTCGCTTAATTGGTTAGGTAAATATTCGAAAGGTTTAAGTCTGACTTTTTTGAAACTATTAAGAAGGCCGGCTGGTATTCCCAGCCGGCCTTTAGATTATGCATTACGTCGTCTGGTAATCCTTATAAATTCTAGTAACCCTTATACCATTCTGGTAATCCTGATAAAATTATTGCTACTTAGACTTAAGTTTGCCAACTTTTATACCCCATTAAATTGGGTAATGATATGCGCAATTCATATTGACCACTGTCATATTAAATAACCGCAAATGGTTAAAGTAGTCTAAAATGCTGACAAGGCAATCAAGCTTAGAGGATAGCTGTTTATTCAACTCTGTACTGCAAGCAAAGTGCACACTTTAACCGCTTCTAATTAATTTGACTAAAAACTCATGCAAAAACACCTATGCTAAAAAACTCATGCTAAAACACCTATGCTAAAAAACTTACCTATCCATATCTATCTAGGCGGCTCTTTTGATCCCGTTCATAATAGTCATGTGGCAATGTTAACTCATGTCTATAGGACTTTATCTGCCACATCAAACATTCAGCCCCCTGATGAATGGCAAAGTATCCAAGCCAGTTTTTTACCCACCTCCCGCTCGCCCTTGAAAACAGCAAGTACAGACCCTCAACATCGCCTGAATATGCTTCGCTTAGTTTGCGACGCTTTACAAGCACAGGCTAAACCAGAAGCTAACCCATCTGTAGCAACGCTGGAAACTCAGTACCATGTTAGTGAGCATGAAATTTGGCAAACCCCGCCAACTTATACCATAGACACCTTAACTAAGCTTAGAAAAGAATACCCTCATGCCAGTATCATTTTTGTACTTGGCGCAGATAGTATTGCCAGTTTAGATAGGTGGAAAAAAGGAGCACAACTAACCCAGTATGCCCATCTTTGGGTTATACCCAGAGATAACCCACAGTCAATCAGCGATATTGTGGAATCTTTATCTATAAATCTGCAACTTCAAATTACGACCGATCATGATAGCTTGAAAACCAGCCCTCATGGACGCATATATATTGATTCCCATAGCGTAGCACCGATTTCAAGTAGCCTGATAAGAGCAGCAATTGCTCATAATGATTTTAAAACCGCAAAATCTACTTTGCCAGCTGAAGTTTATTCGTATATTATGCAAAATAACTTATATCGTTCTGAATGAATTGATAGTTCAGGTACTATTCATTTTTAAGAACTGGCTCTTTAATACTCTTAGATCACGTTTAAACCTGCTGTTTGGATATTTTAAAACGATCGTTATCTAGTAGATACAGCAAAACCGATAGGAAAAATATGACAGTTACAATGAAACAAAATGCACCAATGAGCGATGAAAAGCTACAAGAATGCCTAACTATGGTTCAAAGTGCATTGGATGAGGTTAAAGCTCAAAATATTACCGTACTCAATGTGCGGGAACTAACTGATGTTATGGAATACATGGTTATTGCCGAAGGTACATCAAAACGTCATGTTAGTGCTTTAGCGGACAAAGTTGGCGAGATATCCAAGAAAAATGGTTTTATGCCACTTGGCCGTGAAGGCGAAAAAGACAGTGATTGGACATTGGTTGATTTAGGAGGTGTCGTCGTTCATATTATGACATCGCAAGCCCGAGGTTTTTATGATCTTGAAGGTCTATGGTCGTCTCCAGAAGAATTGCGCAAGTTAACCGCACGGGCTCTAGAAGATAGATAACGTTGTAACAGGCATAACCTTTATACTAGGCAACACCCGTCAACATTTTATTTGTCGTTGATGCTAAATCGTATAATTAATATAAAAAGGCGCTGTATAGCGCCTTTTTTTATAGCAGCTTTTTACAACACTTTTTTTAATGACCTATTTGAAAGAATTACCATATGATGAAATAATAACGGCCTGATTTAGAGCTTACCCTCATTTATAGGTGAACTCAAATAATTTCGCTATCAGGCGATCGACCCCTTGTAATAAAGCTGGTACATTCAGGGAGGTCAACACTGTAGTCGATTTTATTGAGACAAGCTATGCAATAAACTAACCTTCTCTGAGTCAATAATCTAAATGAGGCCACCCTCTCATACGGTTACGTTAAATTTATATAGAGTAAAAAACATCATCAGTTTTACTGATTTTCACGCTAGCATTTTAAGGATGATTTATGGCGAAGCTGTGGCTAGATCTAGGCAACACAAGACTGAAATACTGGCTGACTGATGATATTGGTCAAGCGATTACTAGCAAAGCAAGACAGCATCTGCAAGCCCCCGCTGAACTACTTATTGGCTTAACGGACCGCTTTGCCAATTTTGCACCGGATTTTATTGGCATCTCGTCAGTACTCGGTCAACAAATTAACACTCAGGTTGCTAAATCCTTAGCCGTACTAGACATTCCCTTTGAGTTTGTCCATGTTGACGCAAAACATCCACTCTTAATGAGTGATTACGACCCCACACTGTTGGGTGTTGACCGCTGGCTCCAAATCCTTGGCGCTGTAGACCGCAAAAAATGTCAGTGCATCATAGGCTGTGGTACTGCATTAACCATAGATCTAGTCGATCATGCCCATCACATCGGTGGTTATATTTTCCCCAGTATCTATTTACAGAGAGAGGCCTTATTTTCAGGCACCAAACAAATAACCATTGCGAATGGGACATTTGACAGTATTGACCCAGGCATAAATACCTCCGACGCTGTTCATCGAGGTATATTACTGTCAATTGTTGGCGCCGTTAATGAGGTATCAAATAGTCATATTAATTATGAATTAACCATTACTGGCGGTGATGCGCCCATTCTTGCTCAACATCTTAAGCATCCTGTACGTATTCGTGATGATTTATTATTGAATGGCTTAATGCGTTTTTTTGACGAGTGAAACGTAAATTTACTGTTGTAACAAACATAGCTAGCGCTTCTGCCAATGAAAAAGTCATGCAAATTTTGCATGACTTTTTTTTAGGGGTTATATCTTTTTCGTTTGTCTCCCTCTCTTTGGAACAAAATCCTATTAGATAAAAACCATCTTAAAACAAAACTATCTTATATATATTATAAAAGTTATCACACTAAAATAAGAGAGACGATTTAAAAGAGTTAGGTGTTATCTTATGAATAAAATGTAAAAAACAACCTGCGACAATGATCATTGATAAGAATACTAATTTGCCATCCATAACTACTTATCAATCACTACTTATCAATCACTACTTTTCATCTATAAAGGGATAATCAGTATATCCCTCTTCAGCACCGCCATAAAAAGTTTTAGGATCCTGCTCATTTAATTCAGCACCCATCTTTATACGTTCAGCCAAGTCGGGATTAGCAATATAATCTCGCCCAAACGCAACAGCATCAATTAAACCAGCTTCAATAAGCGTCACTGCTTTTTCTGGCGTATACCCACCCGCAGCGATTATCATGTGATCAAAGCTGTCACGAACTGCTTTGCGAAACTCATCTGTATATGGTCTCCCCCCTGCCCAATCCGGTTCAGACAAATGTAGATACATAATCCCGCGTTTATTAATCTGCTCAATTAACCAAATGCTTTCTTCTTCATTATAACCCACATCAATGTTATTAAAAGAACCCAGAGGCGAGATTCGGATACCAATATGATCAGCATCCCAAGCCTCAACACACGCATCGATTACTTCCAACATTAAGCGTGCTCGATTCTCTTTAATACCACCATACTCATCATCACGCTGGTTGGTTTGCTCTGCCCAAAATTGATGCAGTAAATAACCATGTGCACCGTGTATCTCCACCCCATCAAATCCTGCTTGTTTAGCACAGCGAGTGGCATAACCAAAGTCGCTAATGACTTGATGAATCTCATCCAAAGTTGCTGGACGTGGCGGCGTAGCTTCAGCTCGAATGGGATTTCCATTACTATCTCGCAACGAGGTACGCACCCCAACATCAATATCAGATGCAGATATCGGCGGTTTACCGTCTGGCTGAACGCTCTTATGAGAAACCAAACCTGTGTGCCATAGCTGAACCACAATTTTGCCGCCTTTGGCATGAACCGCGTCGACGATTTTTCTCCACGCCTCTATTTGTGCATCAGTGTGTATGCCCGGTGCTCCAGAATAGCCTTTGGATTGAAAAGAGACTTGAGTCGCTTCACTAATGATTAATCCTGAACCTGCTCGCTGACTATAATAAGTTTGAGCAAGTGGCGTTGGAATATCACCTGGTTCAATTGCTCTTAAACGGGTAAGCGGTGCCATAAGCACTCTATTTTTAAGCGTTTGCGTGCCCATTTTCACAGGGTCAAATAATTTTTCATAGCCCATCATCTATCCTTACTGTTATTCGTTATAACGTTATCATGCGACAATATTATACTTAGTGACTGATTATGCATCGTTATAATTGCCTTGTATATTTGGCTTAAAAATACCTATAATAAACACCTACTAAACCATAACATATATGGGTTTCATGCTTATAAATCTAAACTTAAATTAACGTTGTATCCTATACGCTATATAAATTTTTGAATAGTTAACCCTCAGGGATATAAATATAAAAACTTCCCTTATAAAGTGAGTTATTAGCTATTTGTGCAATTAGCTATTTACCCAATCCGCTAAACGATTTATCACTATTTAAAGGTTAGAGCGTGTGAACTCTTTAACTCTTTTCTCCAACTTCAAAGTCTAGCAGCAAGCTCTGCCCCATCACGGATGGCACGTTTGGCATCTAATTCAGCAGCAAGCTTTGCACCACCAATAATATGATATTGCGCCTTACTTTTTTTCATAGATATATTATGCGCATTTGTTGTAGCAGGCATCAAATCATTAACCGACTCTTGCCCAGCACAAACAATGATATTATCTACCCGCAGAAGCTGACTATGCCCCTGAGCAGTCGTAATCCAGATACCTTCATTAGTCACTTTTTCGTACTGAACGCCAGCCAATTGTTTAACACCATGCGCTTTAATATGAGCGCGATGTACCCAGCCTGTGGTTTTGTTAAGACCCTTGCCTAGGCGACCTTTACTCCTTTGCATGAGATATACTTGACGCATTGGCGCGATAGTCTCGGGATTTTTAAGTCCGCCCTCAGTTTGATAGTTTGCGTCATCGTTGACCCCCCATTCCTCTTTCCAATCTTCTACTGATTGTGGCTCTGGGCGATAGCTTGGGTCTTTTAACGTCTCAGGACCAAGCTCATGAAGGGGCTGACCATGACGAGCCGTCAAATACTCACTAACATCAAAACCAATACCGCCAGCACCAATCACGGCAACGGTATCGCCAACGGCTTTCTCACCGGCTAGAAGCTGCGCATAACTAATCACTTTAGGATGGTCTACCCCGTCTAGCTTCCCAACCAAACTACGTGGAACTACGCCAGTTGCAATAATGACATGATCATAATCTTCCTTCTCTATCATTTCATGCGTTACTTTGGTGTTAAGCTGAACGGTAACACCTTGATGGTCTAACTCATTTATATAATAGCGAATGGTTTCAAAGAACTCTTCTTTACCCGGAATCACTTTAGCGTAATTAAACTGTCCGCCTAAAATATCTTTAGCTTCATATAACGTAACCTTATGGCCCCTTTTGGCGGCAATGGTTGCGGCTGACATTCCTGCAACTCCACCACCAACGACGGCTATCTTTTTCGGCAATTTTGCGGGCTCATATTTAAGCTCAGTCTCATAACAAGCACGTGGATTAACTAAACACGTCGAGCGTTTATTTTCAAAAGTATGATCAAGACACGCCTGATTACAAGCAATGCAGGTATTGATAAGATCCGCTTGGCCCTTTTGAGCTTTGTTAACCCAGTCAGGATCTGCCAAGAATGGGCGTGCCATTTGAATGAGATCTGCTTGACCCTTTGTCAGTATTTGCTCAGCGGTATCTGGCATATTAATACGATTTGCCGCCATCACTGGGATAGTGACATGTTTTTTAAGCTCAGCGGTATAATCCACAAAGGTGGCTCGAGGTACACTGGTAACAATAGTAGGCACACGTGCTTCATGCCAGCCAATACCAGTATTAAATATGGTTACGCCTGCTGCTTCTAATGCCTTTGCCACGGTAATTACTTCATCCATCACATTGCCATCTGGCACCAAATCAATCATAGACAATCGGAAAATGATGATAAAATCATTATCAACGGCTTGACGCACTGCACGTACCACCTCAACAGCAAACTTCATGCGGCCATGAATATCTCCTCCATACTCATCAGTACGCTGATTGACATGACTCGATAGAAATTGATTGAGCAGATAACCCTCTGAACCCATAATCTCCACACCATCATAGCCCGCTTCTTTGGCTAATTTAGCAGCACGAGCATAGTCATCAACAGTATTCTGAATATTCTTAATACTCATCTGACGCGGTTTAAAAGGAGAAATTGGCGATTTAATGGGGCTTGCTGATACCACAAAAGGATGATAACCATAACGACCGCTGTGCAAGATTTGCATAATGATTTTACTGTCGTAACGATGCACGGCACGAGTCACTCGTTGATGATTAATGACATCAGCTTTATTATTCATGGTGCCACCTGCAGGCAATAGCCATCCCTCTCGGTTGGGAGAAATGCCACCCGTTATCATCATCGCTACCCCACCCTTGGCTCGCTCGGCAAAGTAGGCCGCTAATTTGCCATAGTTATAAAATCGATCCTCAAGCCCTGTGTGCATTGAACCCATAACTATACGGTTTTTAAGTGTGGTATAACCTAAATCAAGAGGCTCAAATATGTGGGGGTACGGTATGGTATTAGATTGAATAGAGTCATTCAAGGTAGCGTTGGCTGCCATAGTATATCCTTATGCTTTTATAAGTACGGGGGAGATTGAGTGCATTACATACTAACGTAACTTTTTAATTAATAAAGAAAACATTCAACAAAACCTAAGTTAAACAACCCGTGGTTGTATAAAATTTTTTGAGTTAATACGTACGCACTGATATATTAAATGTCATGACTATGCTAGCACATGCTTATTTATATAGGTCATGATAAGTATGTCGTATCCGTCTAAAGTTTTATTTTTTATCATTGAGCCACTACACTATAAATCTACCGCCTACTATAATATTTATAAATATTCACAGGCAACCCCTTAAATTTATACACTAAACACACGAATTTGAATGCGTAATCATCACTATTTAAAGAAATAAAGTATATACCTCCTAACATACCCTTATACCTCACAGATAAAGGATTATCAGAATATGACCGACTACAGTACTGGGCTGACAAAAACACCAGCCAATCACCAACCTTTAACGCCTTTGCAATTTCTTTCGCGTACCGCCGCTGTCTACCCTGACAGCCCCTCTATAATTTACGACAATCTAGTAGATGACCCTATTGTTTACACTTGGTCAGAAACACAAAGGCGTTGTCGCCAGCTTGCTCATGCTTTAAAGAATCTGGGCGTTAGCAAAGACGATACCGTGGCGGTTATGATGCCAAACACGCCTGCTATGGTAGAAGTCGCCTATGGTGTTCCCATGTCACAAGGCGTTTTGTGCACACTCAATACTCGCCTCGATATCAACGCCCTGACCTTTTGCTTACAACATTCAGAATCAAAAGTGCTTATTATAGATAGCGAATTTGCTCATTTCATTGAGCTTATCGAAGAAACCTTTCCCAATATTATTATTATCCATGCCACTGATGCAGCGCTACCAAATGTAGAGCCGTTTGGCACAATGACTTATGAGGAGCTAGTTGCATCAGGCAAGTTTGCAGATGAAAAGGCAATAGAAGCCTTTGATCAGATGATTTATCCCAGTGATGAGTGGGATGCCATCTCACTCAATTATACCTCTGGCACAACAGGAGTGCCAAAAGGCGTTGTATACCATCACCGAGGTGCGGCTTTGAATGCAGTGTCTAATGTTTTAGATTGGGATATGCCAAAGCATGCCGTTTATTTATGGACACTGCCTATGTTCCACTGTAACGGCTGGTGCTTCCCCTGGACTATTGGCGAACGGGCTGGTGTTAATGTTTGTCTACGCCAAATTGATGCCGAGCTTATCTTAAAGCTAATCGCTAAATACAAGATCACACATTATAGCGCTGCACCCATTGTACATAATATGATTGCCGCTGGTAGCGAGTCGCTTAAACAAGCGATTGGCCATGAAGTAAAAGGCTTTGTCGCAGGGGCACCACCGTCAGAAGCTATGTTAGAGAAGATGGAAGCAATGGGTTTCAATATTACTCATGTCTATGGCTTAACCGAAGTATATGGTCCCGTTACTATTTGTGCCGAACATCAATCTTGGGAGGCCTTAACCATTTCGGAACGAGCGTCAAAAAAATCTCGCCAAGGTGTTGCCTCCCATCTTATGACTGGTTTTGAAGTATTTAAACAGGGTACCACAGAGCCTGTCTCCCCTAATGGAGAAGAAATGGGCGAGCTTGCGTTAAAAGGTAACATGGTCATGAAAGGCTACTTAAAAAATGCGAAAGCAACTGCAAAGGCCTTTGAAGGAGGCTGGTTCCGCACTGGTGATTTAGGGGTCAAATACCCAGATGGCTATATCAAAATTATGGACAGATTAAAAGATATTATCATCTCTGGTGGCGAGAATATCTCAAGTATTGAGATTGAAAATGTGCTGTATAAGCTTCCAGAAGTCAGTAGCTGCGGCGTAGTGGCGGCATCTAATGAAAAATGGGGCGAAGTGCCCGTCGCCTTTATCGAAATTACCGAAGGTTCCACCTTAACCCGTGACCAAGTGATTGAGCATTGCCATCAAAATTTAGCTAAGTTTAAGGTACCTAAGCATATTATATTTGCCGAAATCCCCAAAACCAGTACCGGTAAAGTGCAAAAGTATGAGCTGCGTAATGCGGCACGCTCTATGGCGCATGAAGAACCTAAAGTGGGGCATTAACATTCATAGATGGCTACAGCCGAAGTAATCTAAGATGTCATCTGTGTCAAATAACTTTAAAATCGATACAAGGCAAGCGTTTACAGTTATTGTGACTATCATTGACTAACGTTGGCCAGAACCTAAATAACCAAACAAAAAAACCAACTCAACGAGTTGGTTTATGTTACCACCTTAAAATCTACCAAAGTTAGGCAGGTTTTACCTTATCCAGCACTGCCTTAAAGCGACTTACCGCCCCATCCACATCTTTTAGTTTATCAAGACCAAATAGACCTAAACGGAATGTCTTAAAGCTCTCTGGCTCGCCTACTTTAAGTGGCACACCCGCAGCAATTTGCATACCAAACTCAGCAAAGGCACTGCCTTTGTGCATGCCATCATCTTCGGTATAACAAACCACAACACCTGGTGCTTGATAGCCTTCGGCAGCAACACTTTGAATACCGCGGTCTTCAAGCAAATCACGAATGCGATTGCCAAGCTCCCACTGAGCTTCTTTTAAGGTATCGAAGCCGATTTCTTTAGCTTCTAGCATCACATCTCGAAATATTCGTAGGCCGTCTGTTGGCATTGTGGCATGATAAGCATGGCCACCATTTTCGAAGGCACGCATGATATTTAGCCACTGTTTTAAATCAATACTGAAGCTATCTGATTCAGTTGTCTCTACCTGAGCCACTGCTTTTTCACTAAGCATGACAAGGCCAGCACAAGGGGTACTACTCCAGCCTTTTTGCGGTGCAGAAATAATAACATCGATGCCAAGCGCCTTCATATCTAGCCAGATACACCCTGATGCGATACAGTCAATTACTAACAGGCCATTAACGCTATGCACCGCATCTGCTAATTGTTTAATGTAATCCTCTGACAAAATCATGCCTGATGCCGTTTCAACATGCGGCGCAAAGACGATGGCAGGTTTTTGCTCCTTAATCGCAGCAACAGCCTGATCAATAGCAATGGGAGCGAATGGATTTGGTGCGCCTTCAACACCTTCATCAACTTGAGTGGCTTTTAAAACGGTGGATGATTTAGCGATTTTGCCTTTTTCTAAAATTTGTGTCCAACGATAGCTAAACCAACCATTACGCACTACTAAACAGTCTTTATCGTTTGCTAGTTGACGGGCCACTGCTTCCATAGCAAATGTACCCGAACCTGGTACGATAGCAACCGCATCAGCAGCATATACGTCCTTTAAATTGCTTGATAAGTCTCTCATCACTTGTTGGAACACCTGCGACATATGGTTTAAAGCTCGATCAGTGTAAACCACTGAGTACTCTAATAAACCATCTGGATCTACATCTGGGCGTAATGCTGGCATAATGGCTCCTATTGCTTCAATTATTGTTTCAATTATTGTTTGGGTAAAGGGTCAATGTTTTACCTTGCCTATCTTTCTCTAAATTTCTTTAAGTATAGCCATAACCACTTAAAGAGTAAAACCGCAAAAAAGCCAGCTTAATGATTAAGCTGGCTTGTTATTCATCGCGTTTTATCAGAGGCCTGTTTATTGAAGACCGATTCACGATAACATCAGCATCTTCATGACATATATCGAATGATATATAACAATAAAAATACCGCACGACTTTCAGACAGGGTTAAAGCAAAACTAAAAGCAGGTTATTTATAATAACTGACTTATCAAGAGATTACTTATAAAAGGTTACCTATCAAAAGGTTACTTATAAAAGGTTACCTATCAAAAGGTTACTTATAAAAGGTTACCTATCAAAAGGTTACTTGTAAAAGCTTACCTATAAATAAGGATAATAATAAGAGGTTATAATAAACAGCTATTTACCTGCTTTTAAGTCCATGCGTACTTTATTGACCAGATAATCAACTACCTTTGGTACTTCAGCAGGATCGCCTTGAACCACATATTTGCCCTGTACCACAACAGCGGGCACACCTGTTAATTGGTAGCGCTTAGCACCCGCTTTAGAACGGGCAATCTTGGTACTTACCGCAAATGAATTATAAAGGCTATTAAATTTTTTCTGATCGACGCCTTGACTAGCGTACCATTTTGCCAGCGAGTTTTGATCAAACAACGTTTTATTCTGTTTATGAATGGCATCAAATAGCTTATTATGCGTCTTACTTTGATACCCCATGAGCTGAGCGGCATAAAAACCTCGAGCATTAGCTTCCCATTTAGGGTTCAGCGCAGCGGGTGTTTCAAAGAAAATCACATCATCTGCTTTGGTTTTTTCCCATTTTTGCATGTATGGATTCAGAGAGTAGCAATGCGGACAACCATACCAAAAAAACTCTCGAACAATAATATTATCGCCACTAATTTTTTCAGGATTATTGAGGACTTTAAAATCTTTACCTGCGCTATATTCTGCTGCAGATGCTGGCAAAGATGCTAAACCGACAGCGGCTGCTAGGGTGGCTATAGCAAAGCCACGTTTGGTATCAAATTTCATTATTAATCCTTAAAAAACTTTTTGAGAAATTAGTATAAAGTAGTAAAACTATATATAAATGAAAACACTTTGCGCACATACTCATTAATAACACATACTTCATTAATAACACATACTCATTAATAAATAGGCTCAGTTTAAAATGATCAGTAAGTTAACTGTTTTATAAAAATAACGTCTAGTAGAATGACTACTTTTAATAAAACTGCTTCTAAAAAGACTGATTATCTATATTGATATTCATCAGACATATAAATTGATAATTAACTAACTTAAGATATTTAATTAACTTATAACAGGCAAATAATCATAATTAACTATTATAGAATATGATAACGTATTTACTACTACCATGTGAACCAGATACACCCGAATAATCTTAATGAAAAGTTAATTAAACGTTGTGACATTGTTAGCCATATTTCACGTTAGTCATATTTTACGATTTATTCAACGGCTTATCCTCGTACAGAGTATGTAAGTAAAATGATGTGGATAAAATAAAATAAGATAGATTTTAGCGCTAAAAACATTCAAACAAACTGTTTTACAACCTTTTATAATCCCGCTTTCATTTCTCATGCATGCTAATAATGATAATATAGGGTAACAACTAAAATACGTTATCATACCTTCTATTGTATAATCTCAATCATAATAATGCTCTAAACTCATATTCTAAATCAGGATAGCTCATGACACAATCTAATACGAGTGCCCCCTCATCGACTTCTGAAACAGAAACTATTGCAGCAGCAACTGGCACAGCAGAAAGTACCACAACACCTCAATATAAAACCTTTGAGGAACGTTATGACAATCAGGAGAGCTCTCTAGATATGGGTAATAATGTTGATTTGGGTGAGGTGGGTAAATTTACTCAACTTGCTGATGAGTGGTGGGATAAACATGGCGCTTTTTCTACCCTACACGATATTAACCCACTACGTTTAAACTGGATTGAGCAAAATGTTACTCAGTATATTGGAGAAGGCCTAGCTGGCAAAAATGTTTTAGATGTTGGCTGTGGCGGTGGCATTTTGACTGAAGCTATGGCGCGCCGTGGAGCAGATGCTACTGGTGTTGATTTAGGTATTGAAAATCTAAAAGCTGCCACTGTTCATGCTCAGAAGAGCGGCTTAAATGAGCGTTTGCGTTATCAGCACATTGCTATCGAAAAGTTAGCTCAGCAGCAGCCCGAAAGCTATGATGTTGTGACTTGTATGGAGATGCTAGAGCATGTGCCAGATCCCAAACAAATCGTGCAAGCTTGTTATGATTTATTAAAACCCGGCGGCGTTTGTGTCCTATCTACAATTAACCGCAATCCTAAATCTTATCTATTCGCCATTATCGGTGCCGAATATGTATTGGGTTTATTGGACCGCGGCACCCACGATTACGCAAAATTTATTACTCCAGCAGAGTTGGATAAAATGGCCATTCACTCAGGGTTTCATCGTCAAGATCTTATTGGCCTACATTACAACCCTATTACTAAGCGTTACTGGTTAGCACAAAACGTTGATGTTAATTATATGATGGCGGTGGTTAAACCAGATTAAGTAGACTTAGTTTGGTAACTTATCAGGTTTGGTGACTTATGATTCAAGCCTTTATCCTATTAAAGCGATTAAACCTTATCAAACTCATACTTATTTATTATTACTCACTTAAATTAAGATTAGATGCCCTTTATGTCAACTCACTATATTAAAGCTGTTTTATTCGATTTAGACGGTACTCTAATCGATACCGCCACCGACTTTATACGTATCATTACACGCATGTCTGAACAAAATAATTGGCAAGCTCCGCCAAGTACTGCCATACGCGAACAAGTTTCAGCCGGTGCTGCCGCTATGGTAAAATTAATGCTGACTTACAATAATCAGCCTATCTCAGATGAGAGAGTACAGCAATTTCGTCAACAGTTTTTGGATGAATACGAAGCAGCCATTTGTGTTGAGAGTCGTATATTTCCAGGACTCGAGCAAATCTTACGTCATCTAGAAAACATAGATACGCCTTGGGGCATCGTTACTAATAAGCCTCGTGGTCTTGCCAGCAAATTGCTTGAGACACTTAAACTTGACAAACGGTGCGAAGTCTTGGTTTGCCCTGAGGATGTGCGAAAAACAAAACCCGACCCTGAGCCTATGTATTTAGCATTAGAGAAACTTGGTCTACCGCGCGGTGTTGCTAATAGCGTGATATATGTCGGCGATCATATTAGAGATATTCATGCTGGTAACCATGCTGGCATGATAACTGTGCTTGCTGCTTACGGATACATTCCCCCTGAAGATCAAGATGATTTAGAGGCGTGGGGAGCAGATTATATTAGCCAAACACCAGAAGCATTAGTCGAACTGCTTAAGTCCAAAAAATTTGATTATCTGTAATCCAGCTTTTTTATGGTTAACCCCTATTTGCTAATTTCCATTATATATAATGTTTAAACGACCCTATACCTAGCGCAAAAGTTGCCTAACTGATTATATGCTGATTTAACTAGTAGTATGATTAGACAAGCAATCCTAACGCTACAACCTTTAGGGTCTAGCTCGGTTTGAAAAGCCTAGACCGTTTCCGAAAGGTATTATATTTGACTAATAATAAGTGAGCTTATGACAACTAATCCAATATCGCACGAGCAAATTCACACTTTCAATCCAACGCCGCAGTGCTTAGCCGATAAAACTATTTTAGTCACTGGGGCGGGGGATGGCATCGGCAGAGTGGCTGCCCTAACCTATGCAAA
The DNA here is from genome assembly GCF_057396285.1 of Psychrobacter sp. CX97. Lineage (NCBI taxonomy): Bacteria > Pseudomonadati > Pseudomonadota > Gammaproteobacteria > Moraxellales > Moraxellaceae > Psychrobacter > Psychrobacter sp. CX97. The sequence continues at coordinate 27,728 of NZ_JBXYJE010000015.1, forward strand.
ATACGGTGCTACCGTATTACTACTGGGCAAAACAGCCAGTAAGCTAGAAGCCGTTTATGATGAAATCGAAGCACAGGGCGGTAAGCAACCCGCTATGATGCCTTTGGATTTAGAAATGGCAAATTATAGCGAGATGCAGCAATTGGCAAATTTAATTCAAACTGAAATTGGCACACTTGATGGCGTGTTACACAATGCTGGCGTATTGGGTGCCTTAACCCCACTTGAGATGTACGATGTGATGACGTTTGAGAAGGTAATGCGCATTAACTTGACGGCAACCTTTATGCTCAACCAAGTCTTTATGCCACAGCTTAAAGAGTCTGACAATGGCTCTATCGTCTTTACTACCAGCTCAGTAGGCAGCAAACCTCGTGCTTTTTGGGGGGCATATGCTCTATCAAAACAATCTATTGAAGGGATGTGTGATATCCTGACCCAAGAAACTCAAAACACAACCTCTCTAAGATTTAATTGTATCAACCCAGGCGCTACGCGTACCAACATGCGTGCTCATGCCTACCCTGGCGAAAATCCTATGTCACTTAAAACACCTGAAGCGTTAATGCCAGCTTACGTATACCTGATGAGTGATGATAGCATTGGTGTTCGGGGTCAAGTCATTAACTTGCAGCCAAAAGATTGAGTAACAGAGGTTTTATATAGTCAAAATCATTTTAGATGATTACCATGTGAATGAGGAGCTCATATAATATACCTTTAGGAGGTAATCCATAATGGCAGGAGGATGGGCAAAAGACGGTGCAGAACATGAACAAATGGATGCAACCGTTAGTGATGCCTTAGCAAGGGCAAGAGCTTCTTTACCAAAGGGTATCAGTCTTGAGTTTTGTGACGAATGCGGTCAGCCAATTCCTGAAGCAAGAAGACTGGCTCTATCTGGTGTTGAGCATTGTGTCACGTGTCAAAGCGAGATTGAAGCTCACATTAAAACACGCGAATTATTTAATCGCCGAGGCAGTAAAGATAGTCAACTGCGCTAAGCTAAGCTGATTAAATCTAAACACCCTACAATTATTCACAATGAGCTATCTATCAAAACACTGTTAGCAACAAACAAGGCTGTCGACTATAATAGCAATCGACAGCCCTTTTTAACATTAGCTCTTAACTGAAGTCTGTTAAACATGCAAAATTTCACGAAATATTGACTAAAAAATAGTTACGGTCAGCTACATCTGCTACATGTCTTAAGGATCAAAGAGGCCCTAATAATTTTATGACTTATAAATAAATCATGGAATAGGTCTAATGGCTTTCTTCTTCGTCTGGCACAAACACATAACCAACACCCCATACCGTTTGAATATAACGGGCTTGAGACGGGTTGTCTTCAATTAAACGACGCAGACGTGAGACTTGCACATCGATTGAACGCTCCATCGCTCCCCACTCGCGACCTCGGGCTAAGTTCATTAATTTATCACGGGTTAAGGGCTCACGTGGATGCTGTACTAAAGCTTTTAATACAGAAAACTCGCCAGTCGTTAGGGTTACTACGTTGCCATCACGTTTAAGCGTGCGGGTTGATAAATCAAGCGCCCAAGGGCCAAACTGAACTACTTCTACTTGCTGAGAAGGTGCACCTGGTAACTCACGGCTGTGGCGACGAAGAACTGCTTTAATACGTGCCAAGAGCTCTTTGGGATTGAATGGCTTCGGCAAATAATCATCGGCACCTGCTTCTAAACCAGCAATTCTATCACTATCAGAACCCTTGGCGGTTAGCATAATAATCGGTACATCGGCATTTTCTTCGCGCAAGCGCTTACAGATACTGATGCCGTCTTCACCTGGCAACATTAAATCCAGTACGATAAGCGAAAACAATTCACGCTGCATTAACTTATCCATCTGACCACCATCGTGGGCAGTACGCACGACAAAACCATCATCTTCTAAAAAACGCTGTAATAGCGAGCGCAATCTGGCATCGTCATCCACCACTAAAATACGATGGGTTAACGTATCAGAGTTATTAACGTTGCTGTCTGTCATGATTCCTTCCTTTACTGTTACTTATTAATTTTAAGGTATGGATTTGTACTTATGTCTATTAAAAACAGGCGTAGCATAATTCAGTTAAGGTTTTTATAGGTGTACATTCCTTTTTATAAAGCTAACCTTTCTGGAAACCTAATATCGGATAATGATTTGATCTTAATTTAGTGTATAAGATTCTCAGCAGAATTACACGCCTATTAAACAATAAAGCTGTATCGATTTGGTTTTCTCAGTTAACAAGTGTATACCATATCAAATTAAGGTCAACTAAAGCTAAACATAACCGAACTTTTATCTTTAAATACCTCTTAATGATCTAGTGACTGGTCAAAAAACCCTTAATATCTATTTGAGACTAATGGGATGCCTGACTAATAACTATATAAAATAAGGGGTTTTATCGGATAATTAGGGGTTAACACCCTGTTTAATAAACATTAATGGGCAAAATCGTTTCTATTCAGTCAGCATTTGTTATAATGCCTGTCACATTTATCAACTTTGATGCTGGCTATGATCCAAACCAATACCCAAAACACGAGCTTAAATAATAACTCAAGCCAAAATACATCGACGCTATCGACTGATGTTATGACCCATATTCATAATAAACTTGCAAAAGAGCTTGGTATTAGACCTGCTCAAGTTAATGCCTTTGTAGAGCTATATGATGACGGTGCTACCATACCGTTTATCGCCCGCTATCGTAAAGAAAAAACGCAAGGGTTAGACGATAGCCAATTACGAGCGCTTGAAAAAGGTCTTAATTACGAGCGCGATATGGCAACCCGCCGTGCTAAGATTCTTGATTTACTGCAAAACCAAGGAAACCTAACTGAGGACTTGCAAAAACGGATCGAAAATGCGACCTCTAAGCTTGAGCTTGAGGATATCTACCTACCCTACCGCCCCCGTCGACGCTCTTTAGCTGCCAAAGCACGTGCTGCTGGCTTAGAGACTATTGCCGAGCAAGTATTAAATCAGGAAGTTATCCCTGTTGAAGCGCTTGAAGGCTACACTCAACCCACAACTATCACAGATGATAGCGGTAATGAGGTTGACGTCGATTTTTCAGATACCGAGAAACAGCTTGCGGGCATCGAAGCCATTATTATTGACAACTGGACTCAAGATCTTGAACTGCTCGACACGTTACGTAATGGCTTTGCTAAAACTGCGACTATCAATTCTGTACTCGCGAATGAAGAAAAACGTGAAGTTGGCGAGAAGTTTAGTGACTATTTTGAGCATAGCGAAAGTTTAGCTCGACTGCCCAATCATCGTTTGCTTGCTATGTTACGTGGTCGTCAAGAAAATGTATTGGTCCTAAAGGTCGATGGCGAAGATACCCCATTTATCGAGAAGATACTTAATAAATTTGAACTAGACGCTAAACAGCCTGAAGCCCGTCGCCAATTCTTACAGCAAGCAGCAAACAGCTTGTGGCAAGACAAATGGCGTCCACATATTGAGCATCGTTTATTAACCGAAAAACGTTTGGCTGCTGAGGCCGATGCAATTAATGTATTTGCCGGTAACCTGCAACACTTGTTAATGGCAGCACCAGCAGGCAATAAAGTTATACTTGGTGTAGACCCTGGCATACGACATGGTGTCAAAATGGCAGTTATTGATGCTCAAGGTCATGTTGCACATGACGCTGAAGGTAACCTTGCTATTGCCACTGTCTATCCGTTTGCACCAGATAATAAAATGGATGAGGCTAAAGCCACTATATCCGAGCTTTTAAAATCCAATAATGTGGAATTGGTAGCAATTGGTAATGGTACAGCTAGCCGCGAAACCGATGCCATGATTAAACAAGTCATTGATGCAGATAGTGATATTCAAGCAACCGCTGTTGTAGTCAATGAGTCTGGTGCTTCTGTTTATTCAGCTAGTGAACTTGCCAGTGATGAGCTTGCGGATTTAGATGTTTCAATACGCGGCGCGGTGTCTATAGCCCGTCGCCTACAAGATCCTTTATCAGAGCTGGTTAAAGTTGAGCCAAAGGCGATTGGTGTCGGTCAATATCAACATGATGTCAACCAAACTCAGCTGTCTGATAGCTTGGATAAAGTCACACAGGATTGTGTGAATGCGGTTGGTGTTGATGTTAATACCGCCAGTCCAGCTATCTTGGCTCATATTGCAGGTTTAAACCGTAATGTTGCGCAGCAGATTGTTAACTACCGTAAAGAGCATGGCGCTTTTCAAAACCGTGAACAATTAAAAGATGTACCAAGACTTGGGGTTAAAACATTTGAACAAGCGGCTGGCTTCTTGCGTATTCGTAACGGCGAAAATCCTTTGGACGCAACGGGTGTACATCCTGAAAGCTATACATTAGTGACCCAAATGTTAGAAAAATCTGGTAAATCTATATCAGAGGTTTTGGGTAACGATAGTATTATTAATACATTAGATGTTGACGGCTTAGAAGCTGCAAATGATGACAATATTAGTATCGCTTCTATTAAACAAGAGCTTGCCAAGCCAGCCCATGATCCACGTCCTGAGTTTAAAACGGCTCAATTTAGAGAAGACGTCAATAGTATTAGTGATCTAGAAGAAGGTATGCAACTTGAAGGGGTTGTCACTAACGTAACAGGCTTTGGCTGCTTTGTGGATGTGGGTGTACACCAAGACGGTTTGGTTCATATATCACAAATGGCCAATGACTTTGTTGAAGACCCTATCAATTTGGTCAAACCGGGTGATATCGTCAACGTTCGGGTCTTATCTGTTGATGAGAAACGTAATCGCATAGGCTTTAGTATGAAATCTGAAGCCTCTGGTAATACTGGTAATGCTAAACGTTCTGATACTGAAAAACGCAGTCTAGAAGCTAAAACAGATAGAGCCGATACTACGGATAAGGGCAAGCCCATAAAATCAAAACGCCGCACAGCTAATCGATCAGCCAAAGATCGTACTACAACGGGCAAAAATGAACGTTCAAATCGAGGTCAACCTAGCAAACCAAGCCCGAAAGCCCCTGAAAAGATCGGTTCTCTGGGTGCGTTATTAAAACAAGCTGGACTTAAGAAATGACGTTCAGAGTATGTGCAATTCCAGAGCTGGTAAATCAACTGGCATAGTCAAAGAACCTTAAATGGATACTAGGTAAACGAGTGAAAGTGCGACAATTGTAGGCTACGCTAGCTTAACACCCTAGTGATTTATAATTTAGCCGACTACATTGAATTAAATGTACCCATCAAGCATATAAAGAGAGGGCAACCACATAGGTTGCCCTCTCTTTATTTATATCATGCAAGTAGACACTGGATTGAAGTGGGTTAAGGGGTAGCCACTTCTTCAAATGTTATACCCGCATATTTTTGAAGTCGTTCAATCAGCTTATCTCCCATTGCAGATGCTGGCGTCCAAAACCCTCCCTTGATATTGCTTTTTGGTACGTCCTGGAATAAGCAAATTGCACTTTGAGCCAACATTCGACAAGTACTGCCATAACCTGGATCTCTTTTACCAGTGACTTTAGTGCGTATCTGATGATGCTCCGTTGTAAATCCAATAAAGCGAATATCAAAATACCCTTTCTCACGTTCTGTTTTAGAAGGCCCCGATCCAGATTTCGGCAGCACATACTCGTTCAATAACTCTCTACTTGGCTTAAACGCCATACTACCTGCAAACCCCGCTAGGCCAGCAGTCATCCCATAGCTCATTATTCGGCCTTTCATACCTGAGGGCATCCACATGGCCTCATCATATTTAAAGTCACGCCCATATTCATATCCAAGTAGTTGGTTACTACGATGTACAATACGTGTATTAATAGACGCCATAACAAAGGGGGCTAACCAACGCTCATTTTGAAAATCCCACTTAGGCCTTTTTATATCAGTTTGCTGAAATTTGGGCGGATTAGCATCATCATTTAGCAGGTATGGGTTCGCCAACTGCTTACGACGTGACTTGTCCTTTCCTACCTCTTCAAAGATTGTCGCCATTGACGCAATCGTGCCACCTGATAACCCACCTTTAGCCGCCTTGACACGCATATTAATTGTATCGCACCTATCACCCCAATTTATAAAAGCACAGTCTTGAGTAAATAAGACACCTAAATCGGATGGTATAGAATCAAACCCGCACGAATTTACAATACGCGCTCCGCTCTTTTTTGCTGTTTCTTGATACTTATCCATCATGTCTTTAATAAAAAGGGTCTCACCAGTTAAATCAACGTAATCGGTTCCATTATCTACGCAGGATTTAATTAAAGGTTCTCCAAATTTAAGATAAGGCCCAACTGTTGATATAATTACCTTTGTCTTAGAGGTCATGGCATCAAGGCTATCACTATCTGTGCTATCAGCGATGATGATAGGCAAACTTTCATTGCCTATTTCTTTTTTTAATTCATCTAATTTGTTAGAATTCCGACCAGCTATTGCCCATTTTATTTTAGCACCGCCTTCAGAGCAGTTAATTTCTGACACAAACTCATTAATATACAGAGCTGTGAGTTTGCCTACGAAGCTAGTAGCGCCATAAACGACAATATCATGCTCACGCTTATTTTCATTAATATGCGGTGCTCCACTACTCATATTAGGCATGTGTTTTATCCTTATTGTATATGTCACTTTTTATATGCTGTATTTATAAGTTATCTTTTTAATATCAGCAACTCAAAACTAAATAATAAATAAAGCCTTAAAGAGAGTGATGTTAGCAAGGTTCATAAGCTGTGATTTCTGATAGCATTTCTTTTTAATAGAGGTGTTTAATTAAAATGGCTTCAAAAACATTACTGTGGAAATATCACGTTAACAGCACTCTAGTTTAAATTAATACATTTAGCTTATTAGTATAGCAACTTTATATACCAACGCATAAACGTCTTAACTTGTTTATCGGGATTGACTTATTTAGATAGTTATAATTTTAGATAATTACAATTTGAACTCAAGATAGGATAGTCAGAAACGATACATCATATTGTAAGGTAACGTTAAACTGTTGTAATGCTGTGTATAGGTCGTATAATGTGTGTTTAGATTTTAGTATGGCAATTTTTTTTAGATGATGCACTAAGCTAACATTTGTGGAGTTTCAGTATGCTCTAACATTGTGAACCGTTTACATGGAGTATTATGTCATGCAATTAAACAAATGCCCCTAATCTCTGATAACCCAACTTTTAAGAGTACCGCTTTATTGCTAAGCTTAGCTAACACAGCCTCATTGAGTAATGGATTAATGATACCTGCTATATCTACAATAAGCATTGTCGTTATTATAGGTGTCATTCTATGGTCTCTAATGCAAGCCTATAATCATAATCCTCCTGCACATTTTGTACGGGTTTGGGGTCAATTGGTTTTATATTATCTTGCACCTACGATGCCTTGGTGGGCATTATTAGTGGTTATGTTGACTATCAACAGTGTTCTATCTATTTTTATTAGTGCTACATTATTAGCCATTATTGTTCTGTATTTCTACAGTGCTTATTATATCCCTCGACAAATTACCGTTCACTATGCTTCCTACCACAATTCTCCAGCTACAAATGAGACGTCACAACCTCTAAATATTGCAGTCATTGCAAATCTAAGGCTAGGTTTATTTAGTCATCCCAACCAATTTATAAAATTGGTGGATAGATTAAATCAATTAAACGTCGAAGCTGTCATTATTGTAGGAGAGTGGCTATACAATCCTCCAGCTGACTTGGTGGGTAACTTGATGCTACTTAAAGGCATCAATAAACCTATTTATGCGATTCAAGGTGAACACGATCATCGTTATTACCCTGAAAATGCTGACCAATTTTTGCATGAAGATGACCTAAACCACGTCTTTGAATCTTTGGGTATTACGGAGGTCATTGGCACGACTCCCACAAACTTTGGTGTTCCCTTAATCGCTAAAATAATACGAGATCAATCGGGTTTTGATCAAGCAATAACAAATCAAGAAATAGAAAGCCAACCCCATATCCTTTTAACTAATACAGTAAATGGTATTAAGCCCTATCTATCTATCCAAGATACTTCTAGTCAAGTAGAGGCAAGTGTTGCCAGTAATAAGAATAAAGTAGAAGCAGACCTAAACTTATCAACATTAAAATCGTCTTTATTACTTTTAATAGCACCAGATGAGTCTGTTGTATCTAAGGCGTATTACAAAGTCTACAAAACAACTCAAAACAAGTTAACGGCTAAATGGGTTAAAGTGATACAAATTATTCCCTCATTTGGGCAGCGAGGTGCTCCCTTTCGCTTATCTAAACCAAGTATCACTGTCATTAATATAAACGATAAATAGCTTGATGATTGGTTAAGGTTGAATGTGCTAAACTTAAATGCAAATACTTAAATGCCAATATAATAGTTATTAGCCGAAAGGGCGATTCAAAGATCTATGCAATAAGCTATGCAAAATAACGGTATGTCAATACGCTCGTCTATTAAGCTTGATTATGAACTCTTTTATCTATATAACATATAAGTATTACCCCACTATTTAAGCATTCTATATTGAGTTAACGCTCTATCAGGATGAGAGGCTTACACAAGCGTATAAACACGAAAATTAGTAAGACAATAAGGCAAAAGTATGAGTAACCTATATTCTGACATTCAAAACCAACTGCAAGGCTCCATGGTTGCCTTAATTACCCCAATGCTCGAAAATGGCGAAGTCGATTATGCTCGCTTAGCGTCATTGATCGACTGGCAAATTGAGCAAGGTACTCATTGTTTAGTTGCCGTTGGTACAACTGGCGAATCAGCCACTTTATCTATGCAAGAGCATAGTGAGGTTATCCGCTATTTTGTCAAACATGTGAATGGACGAGTTCCTGTTATCGCTGGTACAGGTGCTAATAATACTAAAGAGGCGGTTCATTTGACGTCTGAGGCAAAAAAAGCAGGCGCAGACTGTGCTTTATTGGTGGCGCCTTATTACAATAAACCAACCCAAGAAGGTCTTTATCAGCATTATAAAATGATTGCAGAAGCTGTTGATATGCCGCAAATGCTTTATAATGTACCTGGTCGAACTGTGGTCGATATTGCTCAAGAAACCGTTGAACGATTGGCCGACTTTGATAACATTGTCGCTATTAAAGATGCCACAGGTTCGGTTGAGCGCGGTAAGCTTCTCATTAACACACTGGGCGATCGTATGTCGGTACTATCAGGTGATGATGGTACCGCGTTGGCGTTAATGGGACATGGTGGCAAAGGTAATATTTCCGTTACTGCCAATATTGTGCCAGGGGCTATGAGTAAAATATTCACAGCGGCATTAAACGGCGATTTTGCAGCAGCCAAACAGATTCATGATAGTATCGAGCCATTACACGCCCTTATGTTTGTTGAGTCTAGCCCTATTCCAGCAAAATATGCACTGCATAAAATGGGGAAAATTGAGCAGGGTATTCGTCTACCATTAACATGGCTTGACCCTAAGTTTCATGATCAGGTAGATCAAGGACTACGTAATGCTGGACTAATTGACTAGAATTGACTTAATAATCATATACTTAATGCTATTATGGCATAACGATTGATTTTACTTTATATTTTGCCTTTATTTACTTGCCTCACATTATTTATTTTTACTCATACTTTTAACACTGGCAAATCTCTGCGACTTATTAAGGTTGACCAATGCACTTATTAAACAACATCTATTCCTCAAAAAACAGCCTATTCCGTACTATTTTGAAAACATCGCTTTTAATAGTTACTAGTGTGAGTGTTATAGCTGGATGTCAAACCAGTAGAGGTTTATTTAACAAGATAGATGATGGTAGTTTAGAATATCAGCAGGCAGAGCAATTGCCACCCCTTAAGCTACCTGCTGAACAAAAGACAGCACCATTTATACCTCTATACCCCACCCCAGATGTCGGTGTGAATACTTTAGAATTAGCAAACGAAAGTGGTAAACGTTATAAATTACCTAAGCCCTACCGCCAAGTACCAACAACATCAGCTAATCAATAGCGGATGATTACTTTTCGACTACAATAACAAATAACCATTTGGTAGGTAATACCAAAACCAAAAACCTAATTAGCAAGCAACAGAATCTCCAACTTTACCAGCAGTAGGCTTGGCAAATTTGGTACTGTTGATTGGTTTTTGGGACAGGTATAAATTTTTCATTCAACAAATAGCTTTTTTTCGTTACGTATTCTATAGAAGCGTCCCAAATACAATCGTGTCGTTCATACGCTTTAATATTTATTCACTTTAATATAATGCTTAGCAATCTGTATAGGACAGTCATCATGCAAATCCAAAAACAAGAACTACTGTATAAAGGCAAAGCCAAATCTGTTTATGAAACAGACAATCCAGACTTTCTGATTCTGCATTTTCGTGATGATACCTCTGCGTTTAATGGTGAACGAGTTGAGCAGTTGGGTCGTAAAGGACAGGTAAATAACCGATTCAATGCATTTATCATGCAAAAGCTCGCTGAAGCAGGTATTGAAACGCACTTTGAGAAGCAACTATCCCATGATGAGGTACTAGTCAAACGTTTGCATATGATTCCTGTTGAATGCGTCATTCGTAACTTCGCAGCAGGGAGCTTAGTGCGTCGTCTAGGTCTGGAGGAAGGTCAACCGCTAACCCCGCCTACCTACGAATTATTTTTTAAAGATGATGCATTAGGCGATCCTATGGTTAATGAATCTTTGTCAGTATCTTTGGGATGGGCTACACCTGAACAGTTAACAGAAATGAAAGCGCTTACTTATAAAGTTAACGATGTATTAAAAGAGTTGTTTGATGATGGTGGATTAATGCTAGTGGATTTTAAACTAGAATTTGGGGTCTTCCATGACCGAGTTGTATTAGGTGACGAATTCTCGCCTGATGGATGCCGTATTTGGGACAAGAAAACCAAAAAGAAACTTGATAAAGATCGTTTTCGTCAAAGCTTAGGGGACGTTATTGAGTCTTATGAAGAGGTTGCAGAACGTATCGGTGTGCCTCTGCCTTGATTACACAGATTGTATAAAACCAACCCCCACAATAGCTGAATGTGATCGTTATCATATTCAGCTTTTTAATTTAATATTTTATGATCATCTCTTTCCTAAGATTCTAGTAGAAAACAGGTTTGCAGCATGTATAAATTAACTGTATTTATCCCATCCACGGCCCTAGAGAAGGTCAAGACCGCTTTATTTGAAGCTGGTGCAGGACATATTGGTAATTATTCACATTGCTGTTGGCAAGTACAAGGGACGGGGCAGTTTAAACCACTTGCAGGCAGTACCCCGCATATTGGAGAACAAGATAATATTGAGCAGGTGGAAGAGTGGCGTGTTGAAATGGTAATTGACGATGATCACATCCATCAGGTCATTAGAGCATTGAAACAGGCGCATCCATATGAAACGCCGGCGTATGATGTGATACGGGTATTAAACCTTTAAGTTAAGCAGGTATGGAATAGTGCTTATACCTCTTATTAGTGCCAGATCACATTAGCTGTGTCAGAATAGCAACTTCTTTAATATAGCTGACTAAATCTGCCTGAGATTCAGAAAGTAGCTCATCATCATCCATATGCTTAGCATACTCAATCCATAGTAGAAGCTGATAAACACTATTTCGCTCGGCAGCTTTGAATTGATTACAAAATTGCTTAAGTGTACCTTCATCATTAATGTTCAACCGCGTATACCAGCCTTCCACTTTAGCTGCTTGCTCTGGGCTAAAGCGAGTTTGGAATAGAGCGTTGATCACAGCATGGCGGTCCTCTTCACTAATGAGCTTACCTACCCGCTTGATCTGACGATTACGGGCATTTGCACTAGTGATATCAGCTAATGCCGTTAATTCAGCCAAAAAATAATCACTGGCTGGTAATTTTTTCATCTGCTTTTTGGATAATTCAGCCAATGGTGCAGCTAATGCTTGTAAACGCTCATGCGCTTTTTTAAGCTCGGTACGAGAAACTCGCATATCATGTTCTGACCAATCAATCATAAAACTCTCAAATAGTTGTTAATATCATATAAAAATGTTCGGTTTATTAATTCAATATCCATAAGGTTTTATACTCACCTAAAAGCACATTCGATAAGATAATGACAAATGCTAGGAGTATTAGATCTAGAGTTAATAAACGCGCGGTACCATCAAAAGCAAAAGGACTTTATACGCCCCAATTTGGTTTTTCTCGGTGTTTAGCGACTACCTTCAACTCTGCAGGTAGGCTGTTTGAAAGCTTAGTGCATACTCCTTCAGTGATAAACACTGAGCGATGTTTCCCACCTGTACAGCCTATGGCCACCGTTACGGTATGGCGATTGTTGTGCAAAAAATCAGGAAGCCAACGATTCAAAAATTCAAATATATCTTCTTTCATCTCGTCTACTTCTGGATACTCGGAAAAAAACTGTTTAACCTCATCGTCTTTGCCCGTTTTTGAACGTAACTCAGGTTTCCAATGTGGATTAGGTAGAATTCGAACGTCAAAGACGAAATCGGCATCGATAGGGATACCATGTTTAAACCCAAAGGATAGCAAATTTACTGTCACTTTATTATCCACGCCAATATGTTCACGTACCCGTTCTTTCAATTGATGAATGTTTAATTGGCTGGTGTCAATTTTAATATCCGCTCGACTTGAAATCGGCTTTAATATACCGATTTCCTTCCGAATAGCATTTGGTAGATTAAAGACAGGGCCGTCCTGTGTAGCCATTAGCGGATGTACACGACGGGTTGCATCAAAACGGGCAACCAATACAGGTTCTTGCGCTGTAACATATATAATTTTTACATTATTTTTTCCGTAACGACTAACCAGACTATCTTGAATATTTTGGAAGTTACTTAAGTCGGCTTTAGGGGTACGTACATCGACACCCAATGCTACTTTTCTAATTGAGCCATCTTCTATCAGTTTAGTTGCGGCATCTGGCACCAACGATAATGGCATATTATCAATAGCATAATAACCAAAGTCTTCTAAAATCTGCAATACAGAGGATTTGCCAGAACCCGAACGTCCAGAAACAATAAGCACAAGCACATCATCTTTATTCTGTACTAACACTTGCTTAACATCACTATTCGCAACATCCATGATAATTTACTCATTTTAGGTGTGTTTATTGATATCACTCATGCCTACTTACTGATATTTATAGTTATTATATAAGATAACGAATAACTGGTTGGATATTAAGCTGAACTCAGCTTAGAAATTACTCAGTTTCAGGAATTAACTTATCGTATACTGTGGTCATTGACTACTACCTCTTGATTATCAAGTAAGCGCGCTTTACCCAACCAAGCTGCCGTTACAATAACAAGATGTCGGTCTTGAATGACATCACAAATATCCGTCAAGTCCTGATTCAAAACCTCTAAATAGTCAATTTCGAAACCTGCTTTTTCGATGCGTTCAATACTTTCATTTATTAAACGACTTAACTCTATTAAACTATTTGGTTGCATAGGATTAATATGTCGAGCCTCGGTCAGCATCGCCGCTAACCGAGTGATCTCTTGATTGAGCATAGGCGCAATCTTTCGCTCAGACTCAGTCAAATATTGATTACGTGAAGATAATGCTAGGCCATCTGGTGCCCGTATTATAGGAGAGCCAATCACGTCTATGTCGTAACTTAAATCTCTTACTAACTGCCTTATAATCGCAAGTTGCTGATAGTCTTTTTGACCAAATACTGCAACGTTAGGTTTCACAATATTGAACAACTTAGCAACCACAAGCCCGACGCCATCAAAATGAGTGGGACGTGATACACCACATAGCTTTTGACTAATACCTCCACCCAAAACACGAGTTGGTGGTGGCATGACAGGATACATATCAGCTACCGTTGGTGTAAAAATATAATCAGCGCCTATGTCCGTTAATTTTTGAGTATCTGCTTCAATAGTACGTGGGTAACTGTCTAAATCTTCACCAACCCCAAACTGAGTTGGATTAACAAAAATACTGACGATAACCAAATCTGCATGCTTTTGAGCAAGCTCCACCAATGATATATGACCTGCATGCAAATTACCCATTGTAGGAACAAGAGCAATTTTGGCAGGATTTTGCTGATTGCGTAATGGTTCAAGTGCATTACGCATAGATTCAATGGAAGTTAGGGTTATTGTCATGCGATGCATCCATAAGCAAAAAATACTGAATCCACAAATCTAGTGACTATTCTTAAGTAAGCATTGTCAAATAAGTGTTGAGACAACTATATCAGTAACAATTAGGGTAATATAAATAGACTAAAAGTCTTCTTAAAAACTATCCAATCCCTAATTAAACTGATGCTCAATTTTAGGATAACTTCCTTCGATGACGGACTGATGAAATAAGGCAAAAGCACCTTCAACACTGCCTTTGTTGTCGCCATTTTGATTACGCTCATCTGTCAAAAAGTCATGGACAAATCTAGCGACCCTGCCATGTGTCACACCCAACATATCATGCATAACCAAGACTTGACCGTCCGTATCGGCGCCTGCCCCTATTCCTATGACAGGAACGTCTACAGAGTCTGTTACTTTTTTAGCAAGTGGTGCAGGTACACATTCCAATAACAACAAAGCAGCACCAGCTTCCACCACTGCTATTGCATCATCTAATAGCTGAATGGCACTGTCTTCTGATTTGCCCTGCACTTTGTATCCCCCAAACACATTTACGGATTGGGGGGTTAGTCCAAGATGCACACATGTCGGCGTACCAGCATTCGCTAGTATTGTCACTATATCGCATAGCTCAGAGCCACCTTCCACTTTAATCACATGTGCACCCGCTTGCATAACTTGCCTAGCATTGGTAATGGCATCTTCATGCGTTGCATAGCTCATAAACGGCAAGTCTGCCATAATTAGTGCATGCTTGTTTGCCCTTGCCACATTAGCAGTATGATAAGCAATATCATCAACCGTTACTGGTAAGGTAGAATCGTGCCCTTGCACCACCATACCCAAGCTATCACCAATTAATATCGTATCGACTTGTGCAACTTCCATCATTTTGCCAAATAATGCGTCATAACAAGTCAAACAACTAAACTTCCGACCTTCTTTTTTGAATTCTCTAAGTGTAGATAAGGTAATCATAAGGGTAACTCGTTAAGATAACATGACATAAAAAATCGTAACAGACGCTACGAAAAATATTATTTGCAGTTAAAGTTCAGTTAAAGTAGATAAAGACTTAATATTAATTTATAACTATTTGAGGTCACTTCTGATTCACACAGTAAGGGTTAACATAATTTTTTCAAACCCGTCCAATCTTGACTCATTGGTAGATCGCTAACTAATTTGCCATTCATTTTTAATGAAGGATTAAGCTCCAATAAGGGCACCAGAACGAAATTGCGTGAAGAAATACCTTGATGCGGTATGGTCAGAGTCTTTGATGTTACCTGTTCGTCGCCATACAGTAAAATATCAACATCTAAACTACGTTCGCCCCAGTGGCGCTTACGCACTCGTTGTGCATCCTGTTCCAACTTTTGACATAATGCCAATAACTGATAGGGTAATAAATCCGTATCGATCTCAGCCACAGCATTAATAAAATCAGGCTGGTCCTGCGGGCCCATAGGTTGCGAAGCGTACAATGATGACAACCTTACATTATCCACATTTATATGAGAGGACAAGCTATCAACAGCTTTATAAATATGCTCGCTTGGGGTACCTAATTCATTCGTTAAGTTTCCACCCAGACCAAGATAACAACGATACTTCATCGATTACAAACTCAACCGCTCTTTTACTGTTTGCGTTGAGCTAGGTTGACGTCTACGCCGTGTTTGAGGCACTCGCTCATTTTTAGGTATCATGTCTTTACTTATAGGTTGTTCTTTATTCATCGAGTCAACCGATTTTGCGACAACCACCTCACTCTGTTGACTAGGATACGTTTGATTACTGACTTTTAAGGTAGCTTTTGAGGATGACTTAGATGTTGAAGTAGCACGAACTACTTTAGCTTTAGAATCAACTTGGGCTTCAGCCGTTGCTTTGGGCTTATTCGTAGGGCTACTCTTAACGACTCTTTCAGTGACGCTCCTAGTCGTTTTATCGACCGCATTGTTAGTAACTGTTGCCGTGCTCCCATCGGTATTATCTGCCCTCAGACGTGCCCTCTCAATTTGGGTTAAAGTTTGGCTAGGTAGTCGACGACGGCGCTTACTCGGTACGCTACCATTTTTATAACGCTGAACATTTTCAGCTTCTAACTGAGAGTCAGCCAGCTCTTTGGTAGGGTTGTTACCTTTATCGGTTGCATTCTTTTGTAAACGCCCATGAGACTGCTGTGCCGGCTTAGAGCTTGCACTCTTTATTGCTGACTGTGCATCTACCTCTAGCTGCTTCGGTACTTGCTTCGCTAATTTATCGGCATTGATAGTAAATAGAGGACTAGGCTGATGACTAAGCTGAGCTTGCTCACCTGCCACCTTACCCAAAGATAGTTTTTGTAGCTGTGCTCGCTCTTGAGAATATAGTTTATCTCGAGTTGTATCATGCGATGTTTTGCTATGCTTCTTTGTAGCTCGCTTATTGAGTGGCTGCTTATTATCTATAGCATCGTTTTGATGTGGCTCGGTTAATGACATATCATCATTAGAGAGTTGCTGCTCAACATCTCTATTTTGGTTGCGCGCTCGGCTACGATTACGACTTGACTTGTTACTACCGCGTCGGGTATCGCTAGCAAAATCATCCATCGCTTTCTGTTTTTGTTTTTCAGAAAGAGTCTGATAGGTTTGCCACCATTCTCCCATACCATTAGTTGATTCTGACAACGGATTTGCCTCATCATTACATTGTTCACGTAATAATAAAAAGTCAAAAGCCGCACGAAAACGCGAATGCTCAGCAAGCTGGGCAATTTGTTTTACGCGAGGATTAGCCAGTTTTGGTTGCATTAACCAAATATCACGAATAAACTGTTCAGCAAACTTGGGGATTGCTGTTTTGATACGCTGACGGTCAATTACCTTACTTGCCGCTTGCATTTGTGCATCATGAAACGGCATATTCTTTTTCTTAAACTTTGCCAGCTGATATAAATAGTTATCCCATAATAGAGCGGCATAAAAAAATGCAGGGTTAATACTTTTACCCATGGCAATGCGTTTATCCGTGTTAATGGCAACCTGACTTACCAATGCTGTCGGCTGTTTAGGTGGATATATGATCAGATGTTCTATGGCCCCGTATTCAAATAATAATGGCAATAACGGAACAAGATAACCGCCAGTAAACATTTTTTGTGATTCGTCATACAGCCTATGTGGAGAAACTTGATCCAATAACCCCCAGTTCTCATCTTTAAATTGCTCTGCCAAGGCTGAATCAAACTCAAAGCCCAACTTAGCTTTAAATCGAAGTGCTCTTAAAAGCCTAACTGGATCCTCCTCAATGCGAGTAGGTGCATGACCTAGCAGTCTCAAAGTCTTGCTTTGTATATCATCATATGCATTACAATAATCATATACCACCCCTTTTAGAGGCTCATAGTACATTGCATTAATTGAAAAATCGCGACGTTCAAAGTCTTGGTGTATATCCCCCCATACATTGTCTCTGACAATCATTCCATCGCTGGTCGTATTCTCACTGCCAGTAGGTGGAGCGCGAAACGTGGCTACCTCGATCATGTCACGACCAGAATAAACATGAGCCAATTGAAAGCGACGCCCAATGATACGACATCTCTTACCAAATAAATCTTTGATTTCATGGGGCTTGGCATCAGTCACCGCATCAAAATCTTTCGGATTTAATCCTAGAAGTGTATCTCGGACACCACCCCCCACTATAAATGCTTCAAAACCACTCTTGGTAAGAGTTGCAATGACTTCTATAATGGAATTTGGCAAATCCGCCTTACTTAACCCTAATTGCTTGGCTGAACGCTCTGCCATGCATCTACTCCCTACAAACTGAAAAAAGCCTAGCATCACTCAAATGACTCTCTCATTGGCAATGCTAGGTATATATATGCGCTAGTTTAACAAATTTTAAACTCTGTTGCCCGATATACTCAAAGTTAACGGTCTAAATAAGCAGTATTTTGCTTATATTGTGAATTTGACCCAATCAGTAAGCCAATACAGAGACCGCCAAAATGCGCTGCAAAAGAAATACCCAACTGTGGCACCAACCCTTGCTTCAAAACAAACCAGTAGCTCGTTCCCATTATCATACAAGCAACAAGATACCCCCATCGTCTTGCAAAAATCGCCCCACCAATCATATAACCTAGCATAGCAAAAATTAGCCCTGATGCGCCAATGTGCAACGAAAAAGGAGACCCTAGGCCCCAAGTCATTAAGCCCGCACCAATAATCAGCTTAACAACTGTGCTATAAGCATTGTGCTCAAATAATCCAAACAAAAAAAGTATTTGAACTAGGGTTAACGTATTTCCCATTAAATGAGCAAAACTACCGTGCATGGTCCATGACGCAACAATACCCACTACACTAGTAACCTCTAAGGTACGAGGAATAATACCGAAAGCATTCCAAATATTAAAAAGTACTGTACGATTCAAAAAGTACATAACCCACATGGGTATCAGAATGAATGCATACAAACCGATAACCTGAGATCCTCGATGCTTTATGACTGTGAAAATTTTTTGCCAGTTCATAATATCGCTTATTGAAGTATGGTTGTATTGAAAACTAACGTTAGGAAGGTCTCGTGCAGCTAAGCTTTCTATTCTGACACATCGGCTAAATGCCAAGTTTGTGTATTAAGCTCTGATTTAGAATGATAAGGTACTAACCCTGTTGGAACAAACTGTTTTACCGCATCAATATGCTTGATCGAATCATCAAAGAAAATATGCGGTGCAAAAGTCTTTAATACCGACGTTTTTTCGAGTCCTCCTAAAAAAAATGCCATATCAACATTAACACCCCACTGGCGTAACGTTTTAATAGCACGTAAATCTGCCGGAGCATTACGAGCAGTGACTAATGCAATTTGAATAGGCTGCTTTTCTTGATCTAATTGCAAACTTTTTTGCAAATGTGACAGTTTGATCAATAACTCAGCGTAAGGACCCTTGTCGATAGGTAAGTCTGTCATTTCAGCTTCTCTAGCATGGAAAGCTTGCAGACCCTGTTTTTTATAAAGTAGCTCACCTGAATCATCAAATAATACCGCATCTCCATCAAAAGCAATTCTCAATTGATGTGTATCGAGTGTATAGGTATTCACAGGGGTAGCATCGAGTATAGCGCATGCACATATCTGTCTATCAGCCACACTTTGCGCATCATCTCTGTTAGTCGTTAAAAATAGATCAACTTTAAAGTCTTCAATATAGTCTGCCACCTGAGCTCCAGAGATAAATGCTGAACGAGTAATTGACATACAGCGCTTACGAATCGCATTTAAAACTCTAATACCCGTTTCAGGGCAGCTTTTTGAGACAATAACAACTTCTACCAATGGGGTTTCATTTTCGTAACTGTTAGTACGGTTTATACACGTATTTAAGTTTAAAATGGCTTGAATAAGTGGGAATCCTGCACCAATATTTAAAGGCTCATTTTCTCGCTTTTGCATGTATTCACGAAACTGCCAAACTGCATCATGTGGGTTATTCTTTAATAACTCTTCTCTATAGGCTTCGGACTCAGATAAGTCAAAAAGTGCGGTAGCAGAAATTGCCACAATAAGTGTGTTAGATAAATCAACAGCCATAAGTATTCACTATCGTCCTATAGTTTATCGCAATATTATTCGTATAGTATCATTTCGCATTCTAAAAGGCTGACCTTTTGGAAGCCTAATACTGATAACTGTATAACTTAATAATCTTATCCCTATAATAACACTGTATTTACCCTATAAAAAAGCCACCCTGTTAACTTGACAGAGTGGCTTTTGATTATAAAATATTTAGGCTTATTTTAGTTCAAGAGAATCAGTGATATAGCAGGGAATGAAACTAAAATAATCAGTCTTAAAACATCCGAAACAATGAATGGAGTTACCCCTTTAAACATATCACCAAGTTTTATATGGGGTGCCATGGCTTTAATCACAAAGATGTTCATACCCATTGGCGGTGTAATTAAACCAAGTTCGACGGTTAAAACGGCAATAATACCGAACCATACAGGATCAAATCCTAATGCAAGAATAATCGGATATACAACTGGGATGGTAATAACTAACATAGCCAGTGCATCCATGAACAACCCAAGCAAAAAGTACATGATTAAAATACAAATCATTACTGTCATTGGGCTTACCGCTAAACCGCCAATCCAGGTAGCTAACGAATAAGATAATCTAGATACTGAAATGAAATAACCTAACGCTTCTGCACCTAATAACATAAAGAAAACAACAGCAGAAAGCGCAAGTGTTTCAATCAAAGACTGCTTTAAGCCCTTAATGCGCATGCCTTTGAACACAGCATAAAGCCATGATGCAAAGGCACCTACGGCTGCTCCTTCGGTTGGGGTAAATAAACCAAAGAAAATACCAAAGATAATGACCACAAATATAAATCCAAACGGTATAAGACCCGTTAAAGACAGAAATTTCTCTTTCCAACTTGTTGGTTCACCACGCTTTGCAAGATGCGGCTTCCAACGCACCATAATCATTACGGTAATCGAATACATGACCATGCCTAAAATACCTGGTAGGAAGCCAGCTATAAACATGTCCCCAACAGATTGCTCAGTTAGAATCGCATAGACAAGCAAAGCAATACTCGGTGGTATCATGATACCAAGAGTACCACCTGCGGCTAAAATACCGCATGCAAAGCCAGGCTGATATCCGTATTTCTCCATTTGTGGTAAAGCGACGCGCGTCATTGTAGATGCTGTCGCTAGAGACGAACCAGAAATAGAAGCAAAAATACCAGACGACCCTATACCTGCAATACCCAAACTCCCCCTTACACCACCAAATATAGTCCTAGTAGCATCAAAGAGTTTACCCGCCATTCCTGAGTGAGCTGCAAAAACACCCATTAAAATAAACAAAGGAATGGCGCTAAAATCATACTTAGCCAAAACATCTGTTGGAATATCACGAAGCATTTGTAAAGCACTATCAGGACTGGTTACTGCGCCAAAGCCAACCAAGCCCACACCTAACATAGCTAAAGCAACAGGTACTCTCAAACATACCAATAAAATCATGCACACTAAACCAATCGCACCAATAATTTCTGGACTCATGAGCCTGTCTCCTCGGCGTCATAAAACTCACCCGTTCTAAAAATATTGATAGATTCAATCAGTGCTCTAACCGCTAGGATGACACTTATAAAAGCGCTAAAACCATAAATAGGTGTCATTGAAATTCTAAGATCTTGTGTTACCTTGCCGAACTCTGCTGCATCAAGAGCACTTTCATATAGGCCCCACACGAAAATAACACCTAGGGCAAAAAAACCAATCATGAAAACACCCATAAAATAACCTTTTACATTTTGTGGCATTTTTTGAGTGAAAACATCCACGATTACTTGTGATCGTTCGACATATCCCGCAAAAGCAGCCAGTAAGGCAAATAGCATCATATAAGATACAATTTCAACTGTACCTTTTATGGTAAAACCAAAGCCCCCTGCAGTGAGCTTAAATATATATCGAGTGATTACATCTGTAATAGTTACTAGAACAATAATAACTAAACTTATGCCTCCAATAGCCTCACATATTTTTTTCAAAAAATTACTAATACTAGCCAAAACTGGCATAATTCATTCCACCTTATTCAATTATACTTTACAGGCAGCACTAGCAGCTTTGGCTTTTTCATAAACACCCTGTGCATCAAGACCAAGCTTTTCTACATCACTTAGGTATTTATTGGTACCTTTTTCTAGTGGACCTTTCCATGCCGGATCATTCAAAGGATCTGGAATTTCAACAACTTCATGACCTAAATCTTTAGCATTTTGCAGCGCTGTCTTGTCATGCTTGTCAAATACCTCACCAACTTTTTTAGCGAGAGCCATACCTGAGTTATCATCTATTACTATTTTCAAATCATCCGGTAACTTTTCATAGGTATCCTTGTTCATTGCTACCATTAGACCTGAGCTGTAGAATGGGATATTAGTATGATACTTAGTGACTTCGTCAATCTTAAAAGTAGTAACGGCCTCCCAAGGAAAGCTTAAACCATCAACAACACCACGTTGTAGAGAGGTATACATATCATTTGCCGGTAGCCCAACTGGAGAGGCACCCATACTTTCGATAATATCACCAGCTACGGCTGAAGGACGACGAATACGCATACCTTTCATATCTTCTGGGGTTTTGATTAATTTATTGGTTGTGTGCAAAGCACCTGGACCAGCACCGTACATGAATAAAATATGTGAATCTTCATATTCGCTTGCTATGGTGCCATCTTCATACAATGTTTGTAAAATACAGCCCATTTGAGTAGCCGAGCTAGACAAACCAGGAAGCTCAGCAATTTGTGTCAGTGGGAATCGACCATTGGTGTATCCATGCGCCTGTGAACCGATATCAACTGTACCTTTCACAGCAGCTTCATAGGTAACCTGTGGTTTGCTTAACGTGGCAGATGGGTACAATTCCACTTTTAAACGCCCATCAGATTCGGCTTCAATTTTTTTAGCCCATGGCTCTAATACCTCTTTACTAAATGAAGAGGTAGCTGGCCAAAAATGAGAGAAACGTAGAGTAGTTGATTCGCTTGAGGCGGCGGTAGTGGTAGCAGAAGTGTTAGCTTTTTCTTCAGGGGTTTCTGTAGTAGCTTCTTTAGAGCAACCAGATATGCTAAGTGTGATTAACGCAGCTAGCGATAGTGAAGTGCGTAATTTCATTACCAATTCCTTTTGATAATTGAGGTTAATGCTTGCTAAGATTAACAAACATATTGTTGCATATTTTATTTAGAGCTAACAAGCATATTACACAAAAAACTTTAGTAACAATTTGCACTAAAGATTAATATCGAATACTCTTAACTCCTTTTAAGAATATTTACCAAAATTAACAGCTAAAACGATATATGTCAAATCATTTTGTCACTAAAATCATAATGATACTTAGTATTAATAAAAGGAAACTAACGCAAAGGAAAAAGCCCCCCTTCGAATGAAGGGGGGCTTTTAGGTATAGGGAGCTGACGATGACCTACTCTCACATGGGCGGACCCACACTACCATTGGCGCTACGATGTTTCACTTCTGAGTTCGAGAAGGGATCAGGTGGTTCCATCGTGCTATTGTCGTCAGCAAA
>NZ_JBXYJE010000016.1:0-46849 GCF_057396285.1 Psychrobacter sp. CX97
TCATGAGTACATTCATTATTACAATCATGAGCGTATTCAGCTTAAACTTAAAGGACTGAGTCCTGTGAAGTACAGAATTCAGTCCTTGAGATAGACTTAAACCGTCCAACTTTTGGGGGTCAGTTCAAAGTTGGGGCTCTTTTTTTATAGCCAATTATTGACTAAAAAACGTATACTTCGATGTAATGGATAAAATTCAATAAAATGGTAGAAAACAATAACCAAACAAAACGGCTCATTAAATTAGGGGCAGAGGCTAGTGCTATAAGTGGCATGAAGTGGCATGTGTATATTTACTGACTTAACTATCCACTTAATTAATTGCTTTTTTCATCTTCCGCCCCTTCTAATGGAGGTACGATAGCCTGCGTCTCTTCTTGCACATCGTCAGTCTGTAATGTTTCAGTCTGAACACCCTCTTTAGCATTAGCGCCCTCTACAATATTGGGAGCATCAACATTGGGAGCATCAACCTCACCGCCTACATTGAGCTGTGCATCGGCAGCATCCAAATCACCAGCAACTATTGCAGGGGTCGTATTCTGCGCAGGTTCAGCAGACATTACTACCTCGTCAGTGTCATCCTTCTCAATATCTGCATCAGCACTTTTCTTTTGACATCCCGTAACACTAAAGCTAGCTGCTAATAAAGCTGTCAATAAAGCTGCCTTCGTCTTTTTATTCAATCCTCGCATTATTGACTTTCCTTATTTTATGGTTAATTTAAAGCATGCACTTATTTGGGTTCTATTGATTGTGATTGATTTATATCTTGCCATGACATTGTTTATATTTTAACCCTGAACCACAAGGGCATGGTGCATTACGGCTAATATTCATATCAGCATATGGGTTCTGTTTAGTAGGATCTACCGCACCTACTGCGCTAGCAGATACTTGTTGAACTTGATTGTTAACTTGCATATTAACATTGCCAACACCTTGATTGCGAGCTTCTACTTCTGGCGCATTGTGGTGCTCACCTGTCAAGCTATCGACCTCATCATGTTCAAAGTGCATTTGCTGGCGTTGGGCTTGTGCTAGTCGCTCCGCTTCCATCGCATCTAATTCCTCACGTGTTGGAATGTGCACACGCGATAAATCTTGCACGGTCTCAGACTTAATAGCGCCCAGCATCATCTGGAATAAATCAAATGATTCACGTTTATATTCTTGTTCTGGATTTTTCTGTGCATAACCGCGCAAATGAATGCCTTTGCGCAGCTGATCCATTTGCGTTAGATGTTCTTTCCAATGACGATCGAGGCTTTGCAACATAAAATGACGCTCAAGCTGAGCTGCATTTTCCTCATTCATTAACTCACGGCGTTCATGATAACGGTCTATGGCTGTCTGGATGATTTTTTCACGGAGCCCTTCTTCATCAAGGCGTCGGTCTTCATCCAGCCAATCATTGATAGGCATATAGTATTTAAATTCACTTTCTAACTCATCTTCTAAAGCATCAATATTCCACTGGTCATCGATAGATCCTGGCGGCACGAACTGACTAATTAACGCATCGTAAACATCACGGTGCATCGCCTCAATAGTTTCTTTAAGATCTGCTTCTGCCAGTAAGTCATCACGCTGTGAGTAAATAACTTTGCGCTGCTCGTTTGCGACATCGTCATATTTAAGTAGATTTTTACGCGCATCAAAGTCACGGCTTTCCACTTTACCCTGTGCGTTCTCAATTGAGCGAGATACCATCTTATGCTCAATGGCCTCGTCTTCTTTAAGCCCCATTGCCCGCATCATATTAACCACACGGTCACCTGCGAAAATACGCATTAAATCATCTTCAAGCGATAAAAAGAAGCGCGACTGACCAGGATCCCCTTGACGACCAGCACGACCCCGTAGCTGGTTATCAATGCGACGTGACTCATGACGTTCAGAACCAATAATATGCAATCCGCCCGCTGCGATTACTTCATCGTGCTTTTTCTGCCAAACCGATCTTAACCGATTCATTTCCTCAGGGCTCACGTTTTCAGGATCAACAATTTGAGCTTGCCAATTACCCCCTAATATAATATCTGTGCCACGCCCCGCCATGTTAGTGGCAATTGTCACCGCACGTGGGCTACCTGCCTGAGCAATAATTTCCGCTTCACGCTCATGCTGCTTAGCATTTAATACATTATGTTTAATGCCTTCCTGATCAAGCAAATAAGACAGCTCCTCGCTGGCTTCAATAGTAGCTGTCCCTACAAGTACGGGGGCGCCTTTCTCTTGAATGCCTTTAATCTCACGGATAATACCTTTATATTTACCCAGCTTGGTTAAAAAGATTTGATCATCTAAGTCAATACGGGCAATAGGCTTATGCGTTGGAATAACCACCACATCAATATCATAAGTTGATTTAAACTCTGCCGCTTCGGTATCAGCCGTCCCTGTCATGCCTGATAATTTATCGTATAAGCGAAAATAGTTTTGGAAAGTGGTGGTAGCTAACGTCTGGTTTTCTGCCTTAATTTCAACTTTTTCTTTGGCTTCAACCGCTTGATGCAACCCATCTGACCACCGACGCCCTGGCATGGTACGACCGGTATTTTCATCAACAATAACCACTTCACCTTCATCAACAATGTAGTGGACGTTCTTGACGAAAATATGGTGCGCCCGAATCGCTGCCTGCACATGGGCGAGTAACGGCAATCTAGCAGGACTATACAAACTTTCATTTTCGCCAAGCTCGCCAACACTTACCAAGAAAGATTCTATTTTTTCGTAGCCTTTCTCACTAATTTCAATCTGGCGGTTTTTTTCATCAATCCAGAAATCGCCATCTTCGTTCTCTTTATTCGCCTCTTCATCGGTTGAACGATCCAGCAGCGGAATAATAGTATCAATAAGCGTATAAGTCGCTGCTGAGTCTTCGGCTTGACCCGAAATAATAAGCGGTGTACGAGCCTCATCAATTAAAATCGAATCAATCTCATCGATAATACAAAAATTTAACGACCGTTGTTTTTTCTCGGCTAGACTAAATACCATGTTGTCACGTAAGTAATCAAAGCCGTATTCATTATTAGTACCATATGTTATATCCGCTTGATAGGCCTCTACTTTTTCGTGTGGAGGCTGCTGAGAGTAAATAACCCCTACTGTCATTCCCAAAAAATTAAACAACGGACGGTTTAGGTCAGCATCACGAGCAGCAAGGTAATCATTTACCGTCACAACGTGCACACCTTTACCACTAAGGGCATTCAAATAGATGGCTAAGGTTGCCATTAGCGTTTTACCTTCACCCGTACGCATTTCGGCAATCTTACCTTCGTGCAAAGTAATACCGCCAATAATTTGAACGTCGTAATGGCGCATCCCTAACTGACGCTTAGACGCCTCGCGGCACACAGCAAAAGCTTCTGGTAACAATGAATCTAAGCTCGCGCCATCATCATAGCGCTGCTTGAACTCTGCGGTTTTGTCACGTAACTGCTCGTCAGATAAAGCAGATATTGCATCTTCTTGCGCGTTAACTTTAGCGACAATTTGACGCATACGTTTTAGTTCGCGATCGTTTTTTGTTCCAATGACGCTTCCAATTATTTTTGACAACATATCTTCGTAAACCTAATTCTCGTGTCAGTGATGCACATCATTGCACACCTACTGTAAAATTTTTTTATGTATTATATATGGTAACAGTATTGATAGATACAAGGGCAAATGAATCAAAATTATCATTTAATCAACTGGCTTATGACGCCTCAGTTTAAACCCTTTTTAGCCGCCTATTGATTATCTTGTTGATACTCTATCTAATAGGTAATCAACAAGATAATCTCAAATTGATGAAACCCAACTAAGCGTGGGTATTAGTGGGTTGACAAAACTGCCACTATAAGCAAAAGCTGGCACTATAAGCAAAGGTTACAACCAACCGTTTAGAACGACTTTGACTATATTCTTCTTTATAATAGCAATATAAATATGCTTATAAATGTTAGAATACATACTCACTTTAATACCACTTGATTTACTCTATGAACCACCCTGTTATGCCTACCGCTACCAACCCCGCACAAACTCAACTGTGTTTAGAAGAAAGCGAAAATAATCCCGACATTATTGATATCGCTGGTACTCAATACAATTTAGCCAACCACACACCTATGATGGTGCAGTATTTAACCTTGAAGGCTAAATACCCCCATGCGCTCTTACTATACCGTATGGGGGATTTTTATGAGCTGTTTTTTGAAGATGCACAGCGCGCAGCCGATATTTTAGATATCACCTTAACCCGGCGCGGTAACGACAAAGCAGGTAACAATATTGCAATGGCAGGCGTGCCGTTTCATGCTGCTGAAAGCTATATGGCAAGGCTTATTGCAGCGGGTCAAACTGTCGTTATTTGCGAACAGATTGAAGATATAGAGGACATTAATAGCAAATTAGACGACACCAGTAAACCTACTGCTAAAGGCATTATGCGCCGTGAAGTAGTGAAGACACTCACAGCAGGAACACTGACTGACGATGCACTCATCGCGCCAAATCATACCCCCAGTGTGGTGGCGATAGATATACATACTAATAAAAAACAGCTTAATAAATGGCAAGCAGGGATCAGCCAGTTAGACCTAAATGCTGGGACTATTCGCACTCAAACCATCAAACTTGCCAATATTAGCCCAAATCAACACTATAAAACCACTGAACAGGCGGCAAAGCTCTTACAACACCACTTGTTAACTGTGCTGACTCGCTTTGCACCCAGTGAGGTCATCATTCCTGAAACGATGAATGATGACTGGCGACACTGGTTACAAACGTGTTTGTCGTGTCCTGTTATTAGTGTTGCCGCTAGTGACTTTCATAGCGAGCATGCCAGCCAGACACTGTGCCGTCAATTTGAGGTGCAAACTCTTGAAGGCTTGGGTATTGCCGATAGTATTCTGGCACAAACCAGTAGTGCAGCATTAATTCATTATGCCCAGCAAACTCAGCAGCGCCACACGCCTCAAGTTAGTGAGCTTATCGTAGAGCGTGAGGATGATTATCTTATTATTGACGATATCAGCAGCCGCAATCTAGAGTTATTTGCGCCAGTTAGCCAAAATGGGACCAGTCTACTGACGGTGGTCAATCATTGTCAAACCCCAATGGGAAAGCGTTTATTAGTAAATCAGCTAAAACGTCCTCTGCGTATTGCCTCAGCGTATGACACATTAGCATTGCGTCTTGATGCGGTTGAGTGGCTCAATCAATTATCGTCATCGTCCTTAACAACACTACAAGAAGCCTTCAAAGACATTGCCGATATTGAACGCATTAGCAGCCGTATTGGCTTAAATAGTGCTAAACCACGTGATTTAAGGCGCTTAGCAGACAGTATTTATGCCAGTGAGCAACTATCACTCACTCTAATAAACTTAGGGCTGGATAATTTGCAAACAGGTTTATTGCCCCTGTTAGCCCTGCAGCTTCCCCACCAGCATACTGAGCTATTACAGATAGCCACCCTACTCGATCAGGCCATTGTACCCGAGCCGCCAGCCCATATTCGAGAAGGGGGCATGATAGCCACAGGCTACGATGAGGAGTTTGATAGGCTGGTGCACTTGCATGATAATATCCAAGAGACACTTGACAGCATGGCAGAGGATGCCCGTCAGCAGTACAGGTTGCCGAGTCTAAAAGTTGGCTTTAATAAGGTCAGTGGATTTTATTTTGAGCTGCCAAAAATGCAGGCCACACAGGCACCTACAGAATTTATCCGCAGACAAACCCTAAAAAACAGCGAACGCTTTATAACAGACGCGCTTAAAACGCTTGAGATTGATTACTTAGATGCTCAAACCAATGCCCTAGCCCGTGAAAAAGCACTGTATCAAGCCCTGCTTACCAAACTAAGTGAGCAACTCAGCCATTTGCAGCGTTTAAGCAGTGCAGTAGCACAACTTGATGTGCTGCTTAACTGGGCAATACTTGCTAAAGATAACCGCTGGATACGACCACATTTAAACCGAAATACAGCGGCCAATTTAGACACGTTAAAGGGGCCTTCTCGTCATGATGAGCACTCTACCCATATTGATATCAAGGCGGGTCGCCACCTAGTTGTAGAGGCGATGTCGAAGCCACAATTCAAATCCAAACCCTTAAATGATCATATAAACACAGAAAATACAAGGGCGACACATCCCACAAGCGAGCATTTTGTCGCAAATGATTGCCAGTTAGGGACAGCGAACTATCCTGAACGGTTATTGCTCATTACTGGACCTAATATGGGTGGTAAATCAACCTATATGCGCCAAACTGCGCTCATTATTTTGCTGGCCTGTTGCGGTAGTTTTGTGCCAGCAGACTATGCCTCTATTGGAGATATAGACCGTATATTTACCCGTATTGGCTCAGCCGACGATTTAGCAGGGGGTAAATCAACTTTTATGGTAGAGATGATTGAAACTGCACAAATATTGAACCTAGCGACCAATCGCTCTCTGGTATTGATGGATGAAGTGGGTCGTGGCACTTCAACGACCGATGGGTTGGCTATTGCCCATGCTTGCGCCCTTCAATTATGCGAGATGGGCAGCCTAACGCTATTTGCGACACATTATTTTGAGCTAACAGAACTTGCCCATCAACCAAACCCATCCAACAGCTTGCAAAATGAGTCAAAAAATCAATTAGAACCTCAATTAGAACATAAATTAAAAAATCAAACAGACAATAAATTACCAAGCCTATTAGACAATCAGCTAGAAAACTCATTAATAGCCAATACAAAAGATGAAGTAACACGTAAAAACGCTAAAAGAGCAGCTCAAGGTATAAGAAACGTACATGTCGCTGCTAGCCATATTGATGGTCAACTGTTATTACTGCATAAAATTAAAGAAGGCGCTGCCAGCTCAAGCTTTGGCTTACACGTAGCAAAGATGGCTGGTATACCCGATAGGGTTTTAAATGCGGCACAGTACTATTTGCAACAACATGCTGCCTTAAATCCGCTAAGCAACGTGACAGACAATCCAAAAAACCATACCGATAATCGTTATGCTCAATTAGAGACAGCTTATGCTGATGAGGACAATAAGCGTAATATTGTAACGGATAAATCGCTCACATCGCTGGTAAAAAATCCGCTTAGCTTAGATACATTTAACTCAATGACTGATGAGACTAGACACTTAAAAAACGATGCTAACCCTAGTAATCATAAGGCTACAAAGATCATTGATCAGCTCAAAGCACTAAACCCAGATGAACTAACCCCCAAGCAAGCATTAGATTTCATTTATAGCTTAAAACAAGGCTTATCAACCGACTAGTTAGATTTGTTAAATTCGGCTTAACAAGGTAAAATACGCCCCTAACTTAAATATTGCTTTAATGTTATGTCTTGCTACTCCGTTTAGGTGGCAGATTTTAAATAACGGATTACTGCGCTGATTAAATTAGAATTTGATATAATTTTATAACTCTCTCATAACACACACTTACCCTAGCGGTTCAGCCACTTAACATTTAATATGACTAATATGACTCAATTTTCCATCTCTAATTCGTATCGAAAAGCGCAGTCATTATTTAATTGTTAAGTAGCCACGGTAGCTAATATCAGTACTGCGTTAAGGTAACTTCTATTAAGAAAGGTAGCTCGCTATGACTTTTGTTGTCACTGATAACTGCATCCGCTGCAAATATACCGATTGCGTCGAAGTCTGCCCTGTGGACTGCTTTTACGAAGGGCCAAACTTTTTGGTTATCCATCCAGATGAGTGCATCGACTGCGCGTTGTGTGAGCCAGAATGCCCTGCTAATGCCATCTTTTCTGAAGATGAGGTGCCTAAGGGTCAAGAAGAGTTTATAGAGTTAAATGCTGAGCTCGCCGAAGAATGGCCAAATATTACTGAAATGAAAGGCCCATTACCTGAGGCGGAAAAGTGGGATGGTGCTGAAGGTAAGATACAGTATTTAGAGCGATAGAGATTTAAATATACCTTGAAAGCTAAAAACAAAAAAGGCTGAGCATTTATTGCTCAGCCTTTTTTACATATTTAAAAAATATAATTCATGAGTAAAATTAGGAAAGCCAAACATTCATGTTTGGCTTTATTAGACCCATCCTTAAAAATTTAGAGGTCTGCTATTACATGGTATTCAATCTTAACGACCAGTAATTGATTTGTTTGTTACTTCACAGTTACCACCTTCAGTAATGTTACATTCAACAAATAAATTACCTGGCGCTTTAGGGGTAAA
Source organism: Psychrobacter sp. CX97 (assembly GCF_057396285.1). Classification (NCBI taxonomy): domain Bacteria; kingdom Pseudomonadati; phylum Pseudomonadota; class Gammaproteobacteria; order Moraxellales; family Moraxellaceae; genus Psychrobacter; species Psychrobacter sp. CX97. The sequence goes on from NZ_JBXYJE010000016.1 coordinate 8,236, forward strand.
TGCAATTTCTTCAGTTGTTAAGGTTAAAACAGTAGCAGGAAACGTGGTTGCAGGATTATTACCATCTGCTGCTGCACTAATTGTCGCACCTGTACAAGCTGAAAAATTAAAACCTGTGTCTAGCTTCAAAGCACTACTAGCGGTAGCTGGATCTTGTAAATCAACTAATATCTTTCCTGTGGCAGATCTAGCTTCAGCCAAACATGCATTATTAGCAGAGCGCTTTGAATAATCCTGATATGCAGGGATAGCAATTGCCGCAAGAATACCGATAATTGCCACAACAATCATTAATTCGATTAGGGTAAAACCTTGTTGCGTATTTTTTGTAGCATTGTTCATAATAGTGCCTTAAATCTATGGTTAAATTCATAAAATAAATATTTTAGATAAATTGAACTCACTTATTAGTTAGTAGCTCAATTAGTGGTTCAATTTATATTCTTTGCCACACCTATGTATATTTAGCTTGTGTAGCATATATATCCTTAAGTTATGTCCATAATAGTGCATTTGTCATGCCAAGTTTTAACATAGCTTTTTCTCTTAAAAAAATATTCATTGAATACAATAACTTAGCTGGTTTATTAAACATTTTTTTATTAATAGCAGCACTATTATTAAATCCTGATTATACCCTTACTATAATTCTGGTATTTAATAAACCTGATTTGTCAACAATGCTCTTTAATAAAAGTACTTAAGGTAACTATATAAGCTTACCACCTGACAATTTATGTCAAAAACTAACATTTTTTGTCTTTTTTAGTATAGCTTTCTTCTTTCCATCGATTTTTTTGGTTTGTTTACACTCTAAGATATTTACATAACTCTTTGTTTTTAAATAAGAATTATTAATGAATAACACCATACATATTAAAATTATTCATTTATTAGTGTAGCCTGTCACTAATCCTATAGCATATGATATACATCTTAATAATTCATTTTATTGACGCCATTCATCACTTTTACCACATTTATCAGCACGACACCTGACACCGGTATAGTCAAGTGTCATAACGCCATCATTTGCCATACGCTCTGTAGCAATTGGTGTAGCAGATAGCTTCCACCGCTCTCCATTTAGTGTAACTGGGGTTTTAGTTGTATCAATTGGGGCGACACTAATTTGATAATACGCCTTATCAGAAGTAGGAAATTTAATACTACCATCAGCCTGTAGCGTCGAAGAAAATATAGCCGTTAAAGGAATTTTATCATAGCGCTTGTAATTTATTTTCTGCGCTTCAATACGACCTGCAACCTGCTGTAGCTCTGCCATAGCATCTGCTCTAATGGCTTTTTCACGATAGCCAAGGTAACTCGGATACGCAATCGATGACAGAATACCAATCACTGCCACCACAATCATTAATTCAACTAAAGTAAACCCGCTAATACCATTATTTATCGGTTTGCTATGCCAGAAATTTACCATGAGAGTTGCCCCGCACCGCAACCAGCATCGGTAATATCAAACGCCACATTATTAACACATCGTAGCCCCTGACTGTTTAATTTAAAATAGCGTTTGTCTGAGTTACTCTCCTTAGGAGCCGCCATCATTACCCAACTGTTTCCTCGCACTTGACCATCATTTAGCGGGACCACACTCACTGATCCTGAATTATCAATGAGCTGACCGATCGTAATAATATATTGCGGATCAGTGGTGGGGTAATTTACCGTGCCCACAGTTGCTGCATAGCCTGACTTGGGTACAAACCCACTATATGACAAGGCTTTTGCACGCCACTGCTCTAATTCAATTGATAAAGACAGTAGCTTATTTTGTAGCTCCGCTTCTCTATTCTTGATCAAGTACGATTGATAATTCGGTATGGCAATTGACGCTAATATAGCCAGAATAGCGACAGTAATCATCAGCTCAATCAGAGTAAAACCATACTGATCAGATCTCGTATTACTCTGCTGGAACAGGTCTTTTCTGATCGTTATACCCACCACTAAAACTCCATCCACTCAAGTGGGTTAAGGCTTTCATCAGTATTGATACTGGCATCTGTTAAACAGCTTAATCCGCTACATTTATTAAATTTACTACACTCACTACCTTCACACTCAGAATCTACTAAAACGTCTTTACAATTACCGTTTGGACAAGTGAGCGTTGGCTGACACTCTGCCCCTACACAATATGCTTTCATACTTGTAAACAGCGGCGTATCATTAAACTGAGTAATAAAGTTATCTGCAATGCCTATACCGCCCAGAGAATAGGCCCTAGGGGTTGCTTTATTATCATCACAAGCGCCATAAGGTAGGCAAGTTCGCTCTCTTTGTGTACTACCAATTACGCCCGCACTACACTCAGCAGCCGTGTTACCCACATCAGGGTTGTAAGAAGAGGTAATCAGTACACTCGCCAGCGCATCTGGTTCATTCATCATTTTAATCTTGTATTTATTACCAGCAACCTCCTCTCCCATCCAATGGGTAAAAGGGAGATACCACCCCTGCGCCTTATTGCTTTTCATTTTGATCTTTATACCATCAGGCCCAATATCACTGTCACTAAAAGACAATTTAGCCAGTTTATTAGAATCCCCTGTATTTTTACCTACTTGTATCGTAGGCGTACGTAGGCCGATATTATTGGCTCTAGAGTGACTATAGTCAAACAAATCGGTACGGGTCACATCTTTATCGATGATACTGTACAGGGCATCTGGAGTACTCCGGACCGATGACACTGGATTACTGCGATCGCCTGTGCCAACAGTCACGAGCGCCATGACGCCTTTATAACTGCCCTTAACATTATTATTGTCTTGAAACGCGTATTCTCCATTATAAAAAGTCACTAAAGGACGCTCATAAAAACGAGGCAGTGCCTCATTATTACTGACCTGATCACTAACATCTAGTATTTTTTGAACCCGATCAACCTGAAAATTATTGGTGTCTTTATTATTATTAATGTCTACTCGCCAAACTTGACCGCCTAAGTCTGCAAAGTAAATGTGGTCTGTTAAGCCATCATAGTTACGATCAATAACACGCACTTGAGTGACAATACTGTGTTTTAAATCATCTGCCTTGGTATATTGAAGCGTACTGATATTACCATTTGTGCTAGCACCGCGGTTACTTGCCCACCATAATAATTTCCCGCTATCTGAACCGCTGGCGAAATAGGTTTTTTTGTTGGCCCGAGATTGCTCCACCCCTACCTGCACCATATAGATGGCATTACCTTGTGCTTGCGCTTTACTATCGCAACTACTGTTTTTATGACCTATCATATTCAATTTAAAGGCAGGGTCTTCGTAACACGCATCATAACCCCCTGGCAAAAAGTTAACCATAACCCGTTTTCCACCACTTTTGACATAGCCAATGGCAGGTTTTGCCCACGTTTGTCCCATACGAGAAAATGCTGTTTGCTCTGGCGTTTGAGTTGCAGCATCCGTATTAATAACGTCATTTTTCACGCCCTGAGCCGTAGCCGTGAGATTCTCAAGCTTATTGGCATAGGTTGAGCCGACGCTATATAGCATTTTGGGCGAATTGACATCTGTAATATCAAGCCCATAGTACATTGAGCCACCCATACGCAAACCGCCCATTGCAAATATTTGATCAGACTTATAGAGGTTTGTCGTGATGCCGTCTTTAGTGTTTGTCTTGGTGGAGTACGAAGTATAGGTCAACCATGGCCCATCCACACCGTAAGGTATACGCCCACTTGCTGTCGTGCCTGATGTGGTTAGCGCTTTGGACTGTAGATCCAAAATTTGTTTGGGTACAAAGTTGAATACCTCTTTACCCGAGGTATCATCTAACATATGCAATGCGCCATCCATCGAACCATAAATTAAATAATCTTTACGGGTACCATCAATAAACTTACCTTCGCCATCCAACTTGATTTCAGTGGTTACAAGCTGAGGGACAGAATGTAAGACGCCGCCTATGTTTTTAGACCATTTATTATGCGATGACTCGAGAGTAGTGCCATTATTTATATCGTTTGCAGTAGGCTCTGTGTATCCCAAAAAATGCAATAAATTAAGCTTATCTTCATTATCATATCGAGCTGATAACTCAGGCGTAAAGCGAACAGACTTATTTGCATCCACCTTTAGTCTGACCAAACTGCCAGAACTATTGACAAATAAATTGCGCGAGCCAGTAGCACTCGTGCTTGTATTATTCTCAAAAACCTGTTGGAATGCACCACCAACTTGAGGCAAGCCTTGATCAGGTCTTAACGCGTCATTCGGAATGTTATCAAGATTATTACCTTCAGCGTCCGTATTGCTTCTTGAAGTATCTTCAATAGTATTCCAAATATCCCATGTGCCTGTAGAAAACTGTCCTTTATTATCTTTAAAAACTAGGCTGTTATTAGCCCCTTCTAAAGTTGCATTCACGATGTTATACTTTTTTAAGTTACCCAACCAAAGCCCAGATTCATTAAGCTTTGGCTCTAGAATAGGCACATAAGCAAGTTTACGTGATTTAAAAGTGCTCAAGCTATCTAAAGGCACAGACATATTGCCCGTTGATACGGGTTCAATTTTATCACTACCTACTTCGCCAATAAACTCAATGATACTTTGAGCAATATCTTTTGAACTCTGCGCATAATAGAATCCGCCTTCACCAAAACCTTGATTTTTCTCGCCAAGCTTACATAGGTTCTTAGCGTCTTGGCTTGTGATCTGATTGCTATCACAGTCATAAGTATCAACCGTTTTATTCTTCCCTGTTGCTGTTTTAATCGTAGTCGTGCGTTTATCCAAATTTGCAAGTTCTTGATACACACTACCAAACCCAACTGCTGCAGTTTTAATAGGCGTTCCTTTGATATTGTTTGGGTTATTCAAAGCACGTGAATACTCGCCAATACATTCCCAAGCTGGTGGGCCATTTTTCCCAGTCGTCATACCAATCGTATTATTTGAGCTGAGCCAAGACCCACCAGATTTACAGGTATCTGTAATGGCGGAGGCATCATTACCTAAGCTCTTTCGCATTAAGCCACGAACAACGCTTGGGTCATAGGCATTATTAGGTTCGCCATCGGTTAAGAAGTAAACGCCATAACCGTTGCATTGATTGGCATTTGAAGTGGTTAAAGGAGAGTTATAGATGCTACCGGTATAAGTTGCTGGATCTGACTGCTGTAATAACAATCCGCCCCAACCATTACCTCTCCTATCAACATATGCAGTTGTGGTTCCCAACATATAGGCGCCTGCCTCAGCGTATGCATGCGCAGTAGGCGTATTAGCGCTAGGTTCTATAGCAATAACTTTATCGAGTAATTTCTGTCTGTTATCAAGTGTTAAATCCAAGATTGGAACATCGATTTTGCCGCCCCCTTCTTTAGAGCTTTTAAAATAAAATGTACCTAGCCCAATTTTATATTTTGTTAAATCCGCATTCTCTCCAAACGCTTCGTCACTTTTGGGGTTGGTAAATAAAGAGATTAATGCCGTTTTTAATCGTGACATACGATCATAGTACTTAGTACCATCAATATCACAATAATACATTGTATACTGGATAGCTTCGGAGTCCATGATATTGCCATCATCATCGTATAAATTCTTTGTTATCATCTCCTCTTTGACATCATGTTGAATACTGGGATTTTCAGAAGATTGGCACACATGACGCTCTCCTAAGCCTTCAAAAAAACTCTTTTGAACTCTCTTGACCTTAACCTTATCAGGATAATCCTCTTCGATACTAGGTGGCCCCATGCTCCCTGAGTTATCTAACATCATCATTACCGAAGCATCCCCATAGGTTGCCCCTTGATAAATTTCCAAATCTGTCGCAGTAGCCGGCATAGACAAACCTAACACACTGACACAGCCTAACAGAGCAATACCCTCTCCGCTCAAATGGAATATAGGTGTCATTATTTGATTCGTTAACCGGCGCATATTATTACCTTTACTGTTCAGTATTACTTTGGGCTTAATTGGGTATGATTCTTTTATTAAAGCTTATTATCAATAAATAATAAACCTATAAATCAGGGCTATACTTCACAAAAACGGAAAATATAAAAGCTGCTGAATTTTTTATTTCTTTAAACTTATGCTAAACACAAATAATTAACGAAACATGAGGCAACATTTGAAATAAATAGAATAACTATTCAACTCAGTTTTGCCTTGTTTTGTATTGTATCGTCTCATTTTATTCTAAAAACCTCCTAACTTTAGCCTAACTTCAGCTTATGAATATAGGTTCTTACTATCTATCGTCAACATCCATTGTTTAATGCTTCTTCACTCATCAGCTATACAATTCACACCCACCGGCTGATTGCGAAACACCTGTTTATGAGTACTAAAAGGTACCCCCAAAGCTGTTAGACAGGCATCTAATGTTATTGTGGTTGGGGTAAGGGTCTGCCGTGGCTGCTTTAAACAACCTGCCACTGTATCAGTACCTGAACTACGGGCATCGCCCAAATCAACGTTAGACATCGCCGGTAATACAGAAGTTGCATATCCTTCAAACGAGCTACATAAAATACCCCCAGATCCATCATCTTCAGGCTTTTGAAAATCGTTTGAATAAGTACCTTCCACTTCGTTAAAAAAAACGGCCTCTTTATCACTCCCAAGGGGGCGCACAAACGTCATCTGAGTAATCACTCGGCCCTCACTAACATAATCCTCACTGTCACTGGGGTCACAATAACCATTACCCACGCCGTTTAGACGCTCACCGTTTCTATTACGCTCGCTAATCTCCAATACGCTAAACAACCGATCACTTCTAGGTCTCACGCAAAAGCTCACTTCGTGACCATCACGCTGTGAGCTAGACATATAACCCTTTAAGGTTTCCGCACTGCCTCGTCTAGCCCCTAATATTCGGTCTTCTTTTTCAACCTTCATAAATGCCGCATCATTTGATTGAAATAACAGCTTTTCAACTTGCGCTGATGTGGACAGTCTCAAATCCGTAGTGCTTTGCCTGACCGCTAATGTCCCGATTAATGTAATCAGCAATAACACCAGTAGCACAACTATAATAGCAATACCCTGCTGATTAACCGGCAGATTATACCTTCTTTGCTGAGGTGTATTTTGAATCAACACAATTATACCCCTCCACGAGCATTACGAAATAACACCGACATTTCATTCACACTACGCAAATAAGTTGGACCAGCTTGAGCTGCCGTGTTCAAAGACACGTCATCTTTGTCCAAAATACTAAAGCGCAGCTCACTATTTGCTTTGGGGTTTGCAGTCGGCTCATCTGAATGAGTCAATAGACCAAGCTGCACACCCACGATTCTCATGTCATTTAATACAGTGCTAACGGCGCTTGGTTCAGGAATTGGAATATACGCAACACGCAAGTTTTCAGTATCAGTGGCAAATCCAGAAGTATTAGAAACACCCAATAGTACCCGGAAATAATCTGTATTAGGCATAACGATAGTACCATTGCCCTTTAAGTTATTTGCAATTACCTTGGTTTCATTAGGCCGAGTAAACCTACTAATATCTAACCCATCCTCACTTGCCGCCGCTGCTTCGTCATATTTATAAATAGCTGAGGCACACGCTAAACCATTACGATTTGGGGTAACTGAGGTATCATTTCGCACAAAATAGCGCTCAATGACATAATAGCCTTTAGGAATAACTCTCCCCTGACAATCAAATAAGCCTTCTCGCCCAGCTTGGTACTGAACAGTTAACTGATCGCTTTTGGTCGGTTGCGCTAGGCTACTGCTGCTACCACTAAACTCACTGCGTGATAATAAGTCAGCGGAAATAGCAGCACCGCCCCAAACCAATCCATAAAGGTTGCCACTACCCCACTTACTAATGGTGCCTTTGCCGTCTGGCGCTGTTAACACCACACCGCCTTGTGGGGTTAAATGATTCATAAAGTATTTGCTATTGTTTTCGCCGCTACGTGCTCCATAATTGACTCTACGTAGATGTAACTGTAAGTCGGATAACCCAAAAATGGCGTTGTCCTGAATTTGCGAACTCGCTTGCTGAAGACGTGCATTTTGTGAGCTGGTTAAAAATATTTGTAAGGCAGCGGCAGAGATAAGCAAGCCAATAACCAAAGAAATCATCAGCTCAATTAAAGTAAATCCAGACTGAGACTTATCCTTAAAAACCGGCATTGACCTTGTATTGGTCAATAATCTTTTAGAAGCGAGTCTACTTGAAAGCTGTTTATTTGATGGCATCATTACTTATAGCTCCATCATCATACAAGTCGCTTTAGGATGGTAATTGCCGCCGGCTTGAATCACTGTCTCTCCGTCTACCTGACGGTCAGATAGGCAGTCAATAGTTGCATGCTCCGTGTCAACCTCAGCGCTGCTACCTATAGTCGCCGTCGTATTACCCCATGCTGATATCATGCAATACGAAAACATTATATTATTGCTAGCATCAGTACCTAAACCGCCTGTATTTGGACAAGGGTGTATTTGAATATCAAAGTTATAAGTCGCCAGCTCTTGTTTAAACTTAAACACTTCTGCCGCTGCAAGCTCATTTGGCGCGCATAAGTCAGCTGATGTTATCGCACTGCCATCCAGCCCACACTGTTTAGTAGGTGTGCTAACTTCATTGTTTAACCTTTGTTCATATACACTGATTGCAGAAGGATTTGCTCTAATTTTCTCGGCTAAATTGCGCATCATTACCAGCGACTGAGATCGCTCAAAAGACTCATCTGTCGCTTTTATCGCCTGCGTTTGCAGTCCCGTATAACCCAACACAGCGATCGCCAACAGCAGTAGCGAGACCAGCACTTCAACCAGCCCCACACCCTCTTGTCTTGAAGCTAAAATAATCACGAACAATTCCCATTTTTATGTAAAGTTATACGAGCTTTAGCATTAGCGGTAACAACTTTACCCTGCAAGTCAGAAAACCTCTTATCACATACTGAAAATACTAAGTTGATACTGTCTGTTTGGCCAATATTTACAATGCGTTTATTGGGTTCAATCACAAACTCACTTACGTCTGATAAGTCTGCCGTTTTATCGCTTGTGGTGGCTGAGTTAGATTTTGCATTCACTTCAATATTTGTATTATAAGTAAACTTTTTAATAACATTTGCATTTAAATCAGTATTTGTTAGTTGGATTGTGGCTGCTTCTGTGTCAATAGAATATTTAATAGATTGACGACGAATACTACTTTCAGAGATTGCAAATTTGAGTGATTCATTAATAATACTGGCAGTATCGGATATGCGCTGACTCGCTAGCTGTCGGCTTAAATTTGGTGCAGCGATAGTCGCAATAATCGCCAGTATTGCAATGGTTATCATCAGCTCAATTAAGGTAAATCCCCGTGATACCTGAGTACGATTCAAGTGTTTCATCTAACATCAGCCTATTAATGATATACACTTATTATATGCTATTTATATAACTGAGCCATTAATATATCTTGTTAAACCGCAACGTCTACAAATCATGAAGATCTATCAGTCATTACTCATAAAATAAAATAGTGCCTAAGTCAGTTAAAATGCTATCAGCGCTGTGACTGACTGCTTTAACCCAGCTATATTATTTTGCAAAAAAGATAGGGGGTTCACTACTCATTTTACTCATAGACATACTATAAAAAAACATATAATAAATTCTTTACTATAGAGCTTAACACAAATGATTTTGTTACAAGACGACCGATCTCACATAGCACAAGTCGTCACTTCCATAAGGTCTACAGGTTCTAAGACAGACTATAGTCAGCAAGGTAAGTCATAACAAGGTAATAAACTGCAAAAATTATTCCACTAACGTCATTTAGTTCATATCTTATTCTAGACGTAAGCCTATTAACAATCTTTAGAGATGCTTAAAACTTTAAAAAACCGCATGTCTATGTCTAGTCAGGACAATTAAGATATATTTTACGACCGTAAAATACCATTAAACCTTTCATTGAACTTCTATTGAACCTTATATCAATCTATCAATCATAAACTAGGCCTATAATCAACAAGTCTTGAGGTCTGTTATATTGTTAAGCTTTGCCTATTTGCTAGGGCTATAGTATAAGCAGAAAGTTGCAACTGGCCATCAAAAGACTTAAGGCAAGCGGCAAGCGCTTTTAAGGTTGAGCCAGTAGTGAGGACGTCATCAAATATGATGACATGTCTAACAAGTGGAGATTGCTCTATCTGAAACGCATCTTGAATGTTATGACGCCTCTCATTGCGACTAAGCCCCTGCTGACTAACGACATTATCCACTCTACTAACGCCGTTCCAGAGAGGTATGCCCCAATGCTTTGACAAATAATGTGCCAATATGGAAACTGGGTCGAAGCCGCGGTGTCTGAGGCGCGGATTTGTCGTTGGCATAGGTAAAATAACGCTATTTTTGGCGTGGTGTCCCTGTGGCCTATGCAGCTGCCGTATGGCATGAACAAGAACAGGCAGCGCAGTGAGGTTTTCATTGTATTTAAACGCGATTATGGCCGCTTGCACATAACCTTGATAGAGAGTAGACGAGTGAAGGTTGATAGTTTGAGTAGTAGTTTGATTGGATAGCTGAGGTTCGGTAATTGGAATGGGATGATCGTGGACATTAGAGATGTCCAATAAAAAAACAGAAGATAACCATTCAGTGTCATTATGACAATCCTCACATAAAAGTGATGCGGAGTGTAGACACCTTAACTGAGATAGTTTTTTTGATAAGCCTATTTTTGGGTTAGTGTGTACTGCCGAAATAACCGCATCGTTAGTTTGACAGAGGCAACATAGCTTTTGTAAATACTGCACCCGCCACATACCGAGCTGATAGTAAGCTGGTACTGTACTGTGCAGATTAATTAAAGCCCCTTCCAATCACTTAACGTCACACCCACACCTACTGACGTGGTCTCATCATTATAATCAACGATAGACTCGCCATAGCCATGGAAAATCTGCATAAACCCATTGACACTATCGGTAAGAGGATGGGAGTAATTTACCTCAACCCCTCCTTTTTGAGTATCAAAATTATAACGCCCTATCGCATTTATAACCTCTCTTTTACCCAAGTCATATGATAGTTGCAGCTCACCATGACCATAGTAATCGGTAATATCAGGATTATCACTAGGATTGGCATCAGATTCGTTTTTTACATGTGCCCAAATCTTAGGAACAACCGTTAGTTTGTCCCATTCCGCACCGCCCATTAAATAGATACGATTCCATGAGCGTGAAAGGGGATCAGATTGGCCATTAGAGTGATGAATAGCACCCACACCAAGCATTCTTAGCTTGCCATTAAAAGGTAAATCCGCTTTAACAGGTTGAGTTAAAAACACCTCTGGCATATAGTCTGTTGCTCTAAAGGGACGAGAATTGTCTTCGTTATAAACTTGCCAGTGCATCTGCTGTGTATAGCCAAACCATAAATCAGCATTGGTGTCGAATACATCTTCCATTATCTTACTTTTTAAAGATATTTGTGCTTTAAGTTCAAGCGGACGGTATTCGTTTCTAGAATATATATATGGATCTATCGCTGGTGTGGTAGGGTCGGCATCTAAAGTAGGGGTTACTGGTGCTCGATTGGGATCAAAATGTGCATATAAGGGCAATAAATACATTGGATTATGATTTCGTGCTGTCCATAACCCATGATCACTATTTTTATCTAGATCATAAGCCAAACTCAACGGTGTGTATTTACTTACAGCATTTTGCGTCACCCCCACTTTAGCAAGCACTTGAGCTTCTGGACTCAGCGTTTTAATCGTGATTTTTGAGTCATCTTTCAGCCCATCGACAACTTTTGAATTAGATTCAAGTGTCTCATCAGCTAACACTGCTTGGGGTTTCCAGTCTATAAAGGTAGCTTGCAACGTTTTCGCTATATCAAGCGGCTTTTTTGCATTCCCTAAAGTCTTGTCTTGCCCAGTCGCTACCGCATCGTAACACGCTAATCGAGCCGAGTCCTTTTGTAAAGCACCACACTCTAAAAACAAACTACTTGATGGCTGAGTATTGCTTTCTGAAACACCTGCATGGGCAGCGGATACGCCTAAAGCGGGCGCAGTAAAAACTGCCACGGTTATTGACGTTAATGGTAATAACTTTGAAGGTAATATCTTAAAAGGTACTACTTTAAAAGACGTTACGTTTAAAAAATGTTGTGAATGTTGCAAGGCAATCATACCTATTCCTGCTATAAGGTTGAATTGGATAAGTATACTATTAAAGCGTGATAACGACCAAATAATTTGTAGTATGCTAATGGACTATGCAACCCTAACTAACAATTGCTAATGTGAGGGGGTCATGGTAGCACAGCAAAGTTTGAAATATAATGACGAATTAAAGATGCCTATAATTAATGCTATAAAAAACCTATTACTGATAGCGCTGGCCATCCTTTTCGATCCAACCATTTTGGTGTCTAGCCGCGGGGTCGTGGTGTGTCCAATGTATAACACCCACTTTAGGGTTAAACTCATACTCCCCATAAAATATGACACTATTGCCTTTTTGTAAGTTAGCAACTCTTGGCGCTAAGTCAATATTATGAGCAATAAGTATGGTCAGGTTTGGCTCAATATCATCTAGGCTTACAATAAAGCGTTGATGACGACTGCCCTTGTTATCATCCTCTAGCACAGCAATGACCGTACCACATCCCTTAACTTGAAGGTTAGACCGTTCTTCTGCAAAGGCATTGACGATAGCAACGTTATTACAAGCAACCGCGACACCCTCGTCTTGGCTAGTATCTATTTCTTCTTTGATAACGGTTTTTTTGATAGCAGAGCCGTTGACTATAGAATCATGGTCTGCGGCATCTATTTGTGCTGGGACAACCACATCAGATTTGTTTTCATCACAGCCGCAGATAATGAAACCCATCAACATCATAGCTGGCAAAAGTTTTTTACCTTTTCCAAAGAATAATCCCGTCTTTTCGCGCTTACTATACTGATTTTCTATTGCACTCATATTTTTGTACTCATATTTTTGTACTCAGACTGGTTTACTCTATTATTTTATGGGGCTTACGTTTTCGGAACTTAAATTTTTAGAATTTCAACAAGATTAAATAGAGATGCCAACCAGAAATTTTAAGCGCTTGCCCCTTAGCCTTCTAATGAGCTAGACGCAAACCTTACACTATTGTTGACTCTTCCTATTTCTGACTCTTCCTGCATCTACTGTCATTGAGCTTCGCAAATATCAATCTAAAACTGTCTAGTGCCCAGCCTAACACCTAGATTACTAATAAGGCGGATTGAACACTAAAACCTTTTTAAACCCAAAAAATTTGAGAATAGTTTTTGAATAACTACAAACTTGCTAAGGTTTGCTCAAACTCAGTGCGACCGATAGTACCTACTTGTTGCGCTTGTAACCTACCGTTAACAAAATAAAGTAGCGCAGGCGGACCAAACAAACGTAGTTCAGACAAAATGCGCTCTGAATTTGCAGTGGTGTCAGTGACATCAAGCTTAACCACTTGCCAGTTTTGAAGTGACGCAGGCCGATTAGTGAAAAGCGTTTTGTCCATGATACGACATTCAACACACCACTCAGCAGTCACATCAACCAATACCTTATCTTTTTGTTGAATAACAGGTATTAACTCATCTAGACTGGTCATGTACATATCAGTATTATTAATGGGTTGAGTCGCAGGCATCATCGTAGAGCCAAGACTGACGGTGGCATTTTTATTTTCAAGCTGATTGGTTTCAGCAAAGTTATTTTCAGGCACATTATTTTCAATGGGAGCGCTTTCAACCAGCACAGGCTTCGTTTTAAACATACTCAGCGGCTGCCACACATCATGGCTACCCATCGCTGCACCCACCAAAGATATGGCAGACCAAAACGCAAAAATCATGGCTATCGCCTTAGAAAGTATGATGCCCCTTCCAGACCATCGCCAAGCCCAGCTAGCCACTACCATAAACCATAGCGCCCATAGCATTAGCATAATCGGACTAATGAGCACACGTTCAATGAGCAATAACGCCACTGCAAAAAGAAGCAGCGCAAAGCCTTGTTTAATCCAATTCATCCATTCGCCTGCTTTCGGCATTATATTGCCTTGAGTAACCCCTAAAAGCATCAGTGGCGCTGAAAGGCCAAAACCTAGCATAAATAACGCCGCAAAACCGAGTAAAGGATTGCCAATAGTAGAGACAGCTAACAAAGCCCCAAACAACGGGGCAGAAACACAAGGAGAAACCACTAAAGCCGATAAAAATCCAGCAATGAAGCTACCAAATGTACTGCCTAGATGACGATCCCCTGCCCGACTGGCCGACTGCATCTTTTGTTTAAGACTGTTGGGAATGGGTAAGCGAAATATGTCCAACATGTATAACGCTAGCAACATGAATACTACGGCAAAAGCGACTAAGATTACTGGGTTTTGCAACCAACCTATAATACCTAAGGACTGTCCAAATATGGCAATAAGTGCACCCAGTATACCGTAGGCGATAGCAACGCCAAGTGCATAACTGCCACTCAACACTAAGCCTTTTTTTGCTGTTGGGGTATGCTGACGGGCGATAATATTACTCACAATAGGCAGCATAGGTAGCACACAGGGTGTGAATGCTAAGCCAAGCCCCGCTATAAATAGTAACCCTAATGCCAACCAAGGGTGTTTAGCCAACCCAAACGGATCTTGATCTACCACACCGCCTAAGTTTAATCCACCATCGTTTTGGCTAGACGCATTACTGATAGCACTTTGACCTACATTACCTTGGGGTGTAGAACTTTGGTCTAAAGAGCTAAGCGGTAAGTTTAGGTTTACAGCGCTTTGCTCAGTATTTAACAATGTCTCATCAGTGGCATTTATATCGTCATTAAATGCGTTGTTTACCGATGAGGGTACACTCTCCACACCAGCTGTGGTGTCTTCTGATATCTCATTTACTTGATTATCTGAACCCAACATACCTTGCTCAGTAGGGGCACGGCTTGATTTAAGATTAATGTTGTTGTTTTTATTGCTACTAAGCTGGTTTTTATCGGTTTGATTTGCTGTCCGAGTTTCAGTTTGTGATTCTATTTCAGACGTTTTTTGTTTGACTGGTTTTTTGGCTTCAGTATTTACCTGTTGTTTTGGGTTTGACGCAGTTTTTTTATCCACCTTAGTAGAGGGTGCTGCTGGCAAATTTATTGAAACCTTCTGTGTTTGTGGTGGGTAACAAAGCCCCGCCTTAGCACATCCTTGCCATGTTAGAGTCACATCTTGCTGAATTGGATTTGCAGTTGTGTTGGTTAAAGTTGCCGTAGCTGTAACTTGATTTTGATCAAATACGGCAACCTTACCAAAATAGGGATCATCGATAGAATGTGTAGGTTTAGAGAACGTAAATGCACTGGCCGTTACCCCATCGGGTAGGCGTAACTTAAATTTATCTTTATATACATAATGTTCTGGCGTTATATCAATCGATACAGTTAAGGTACTGCCCTGCTGGGTGGGGGTAATACTAAAAGCTTGATCTACTTTTAAAAACTCCTTTTTACCGGTATCTACCTGACTACTGTCAAATAAATCAGCTAAGCCAGCCGCATTAGCTTGTATAAAGCTGGTCATACTCAGCATAAGCACCATTAACAAAGCCATCATAGACTTCATAATTAAATTGCCAATATTTTTTTGGTTAGAGACATCATACTGATTGACGTTTTTAGTACTAAATATATCTTTCACTTATCACACCACACTAAATTTAATAACCGAATAAAAGCCATTGTAGCCGTTAAAACCATCATAACCATCAAAATTAGGATAGTGAGGTAAAACAGGAGCAATGGCTGAAATTTAACTGGCTGAAATTTAAAAAGCACCGCTATCTATATCATCATAGATAGCGGTACTTAATAGCCGTACTGAATAATCAAGCTAAGTAGTTTAGCTGGCCTTACAACTACCTGATAGGTATCTTTTGTTATGAATACTTACTAGTTTATCTATTTTATTCAGCTACTTAATATAGGTCTGCTTACGGTGTTGCATAAATATCGGCATCCAAATCTTCACCACCCTGCTTACCATCGGCACCTAATGAAAATAAATCGTACGGTCTGCCCTCAGTTCCGGGTGCGACATATTGCAAATCATTATCCCAACTATCTTGAGGGTATCCACCTTTGATATACCCTCCTTCAGGGTAGTTTTTAGCATCCGCTGGCGGTGTCACTAAGGCATCTAGACCTTGAGCCGTTGTTGGATAGCGTGAATTATCAACTCGATAGGAATCCAGGGAGTTCGATACCGTCGCTAAGATGGTTTTAGTGGTATCCACTCTTGCTTTATCACTTTGCCCGACTACACGAGGTACTACCAGACCCGCTAAAATGGCTAAAATAACAATCACAACCATAATTTCAATAAGAGTAAAGCCTTTTTGTTGATGGGCAGTCGCATTTTTTATAAAATTTTTATTCATAGTTTATTCTTCTTATCTGACATTAACCAACGCGAAATTTGTGAAAAAATACTATCATAAATCAATTGTATTCGATAGCCTAACATGGTGTCTATCGACAGTAGCCCACTTAGGGTAACCGACCTACTTAGCCAGATCGTTCATATTGACAATTGGCAGCATCACTGCCATGACAATAATCATCACAACCACTCCCATAAAAACTAGCATTAACGGTTCCAATAAAGCCAGCATCGTACTGATAAAGTTAGTAGCTTCTGCTTCTTGCATGTCAGCCGCACGCCCGAGCATATCTTCTAACTCGCCAGAATTTTCACCACTTTTAATCATTTGCACCATCATCGCAGGGAAATATGGCGACTGTTCCAGTTGACTCGACAAACTGGCGCCTTCAGTGACCTTTTCAGCTGCTGATCCAACCGCTTTCTTGATATGGCTATTAGTGATTACCGCAGCGCTAATTTGTAATGCTTCCACCAATGGCACACCGGAACGAACTAGAATAGATAAAGTGCTAGCAAAGCGGGCAGCATTTAAGCTTTTCGTTAATCGAGAAAAAATAGGCAGTCTTAACATTAAGCTATCAAAACTATGACGACCTAGCTCAGTTTTCACAAAGCGCAAACCCATGATAATAGCCAAAATTACAATCGCTATGATTAACCACCACCACTGCGTTATGATACCAGAAAGTCCCATAACCACTTGTGTAACCAGTGGTAGCGCTTGTTCAGATTGTTCAAAAACTTTTACAATTTTAGGCACGACAAAACTCATAAGCCCCATAATGACCACGAATGCCATGACCATTAGGACAACTGGATAAATCATAGCACCCTGTATTTTCTTTTGCAGAGCAAAGCGATTCTCTGTGTAGTCGGCCAGTTGCTTCAAGATTAAGTCTAGGTGCCCTGATTTCTCGCCTGCAGCGACAGTTGCGGTATATAGAGTTGGGAAATTAGTCGCTTTCTCCAAAGCTCTTGCGAATCCATATCCCTCAAGCACTAATGAGCGCACTGATAACATAATGGATTTTACATGGTGTTTTTCGGTTTGCTTAGCAACGGATGCCAAGGCCTCCTCAAGTGGAATTGATGCAGCCAATAATACTGAAAGCTGACGGGTAATTAACGCTAGATCATATGCAGATATTTTTTTGGGCGACCGCTTTTTTTCACGAGTATTATTCTGCTCAACCACATCTACTTCGACAGGCAGTAAACCTTTTGCACGAAGATCCTGTCTAACTTGACGCGCCGAATCGCCTTGTAATACGCCTTTTTTAACCTTACCTAGAGTGTCTAAAGCTTTATAGTTATATGCGGGCATAGCAACCTTAAAATAGCCACCTTAGAAAAACAACCTAAAAAGGTGACAAAATTAGAAGACAATAACATTAAAAAATAAATGAACAGATCAATTCTAATGACTGACCTGAAAATAATCTAAGTTAGATTTAACCTATTCATCATATCTCTATTAATCAGGGCTTTCTTAATCATAATTAGAATGGGTCGGCATATCTGGCATCAAACCGCCAGTTAGTAACGCATCTAAATGAGATATCTGTTGTTTTTTATCAAACTCATTTACTTCAGCGATTAGCATTTTCTCAACCTGCTTGTCCAATCTATACATACTAAGTCTGGCACTGAATATAGCAAGTTGGTAAATACGCCGTTTACAATGCACATCGAGCCCTTGTAACAAACGTACCATTTTTGCCGTATCAAGTGTCGCATACTCATAATCAGCTACTGCACTTTTGGGTAGGGGTGTAACACTATAAGAGAGGGATAAATGTGCCAAATAATAACAGCTAAACAAATAACCCAATACATGCCCAATAAAATATGCACGGTCATAAGTATAGCTCATAACCCCAAAGTGTCCCAATATATAACTATTCAAACTACTTTGATCAGCTACGCTACTTGTATCACGTAACCGCCCTACCGTGGGAAACTTCAGATGATTTTTATTACCAGAAGTAAACTGCCATCCTATCGGCTGTTGTGCTGGCATACGCCGTACAATATCGACAATTAAGTCGTCGATAACGTGTAGCTGTTGCCACATAGTTTCAGTTTTTGCTAAATCTAAAATACCACGCTGGTCTAATGAACGGACAGTTTGAAAACTCTTATGCTCAATAAGTTGTGCCTTTAACTCTTGCATCAAGTAAGTGGGTCTAATCGAAGGCTTAGCAGTATAAAAAAACTTGGCACGGGCTTGCTGCCTATTATATAAGGCAACTCTCTGTTTATTTACCTTTGCAATTTCAGCGCTATTGACGAGATTATTAACCGGTAATGGCTCACAATGATATAATGCCAGCAGCTCTTCTTTGGTTGTAGGAGGTAGATCAAACTTTGTCTCAGTTGTCGAGTTATCCTCCTCTTTGTTTTCAGTTTCAGGAAGGCTCATATCGGCTTTAGCCATTTTAGTTATTGGCAATTTATTTTTGACAATCGTAATTGTTGGCTTTCCCATGATGTCCACTCAAATTTATCTACGATATTACCTCTATAATAACATTTATAAAAAAACTCCACCCTATAACTTTTGCATTACTGAGACATAAATACAAAAAAGCCCTGAACAGAGGATCAGGGCTAAAATATTTGTTAGAAATTTACGTAGAACCAATTTAATTTAACTATCTAAGCGTTAAGAGACTAGAAATTGAATCACTACATGTGAAGTCGCTAGAATTTAATACTCTAAAATGTGGGGCGACTGATGGGACTTGAACCCACGACAACCGAGATCACAACCCGGGGCTCTACCAACTGAGCTACAGCCGCCATATTCAATACAATAGGTGTATCGAGAGTGCGTAGTATCGCTATTACCGCTTTTAATTTAACAGGCTAACGTGGTGCGCCTGGCAGGATTCGAACCTGCGACCACCTGCTTAGAAGGCAGATGCTCTATCCAACTGAGCTACAGGCGCTCATAGAGCTGACATTAACCTTGATAGTATACTATAACTTAAGAAAAGTATAATAAACCATAGTTCGGGTAAAATGTCTTATTTAATGCATAAAAAAAAGCCTGTAAGGCTCTATAAAAAAAGTGGTCGGAGTGATAGGATTCGAACCTACGACCCTCTGGTCCCAAACCAGATGCGCTACCAAACTGCGCCACACTCCGATATCTTTTCTTTTTTCGTATCAATGAAACTGCCCACTAACTTGTGGATTGCGTCACTGCTAACGAGGTGCATATAATAAGCCCAAGTCGTATTTCTGTCAACACCTTTTTTAAATATAAAATCAAACACACACTCAACAGTGTATTATCACTCAGTATCTTCAATGTCTCTTCGGCTCAAATTAAATGGTATAGCAGACATTTTCTTATCAGGAGCTCCTCCTGATACCTCTATTCTTTTATTAAAACCCAAAGTCATCGGAAAAACCAACCACGCATTTTCAGCGTTTAAATGGTTTTGATATACAAAAAGCTGATGCCAGTCAGAACCGTTGATGTCTTGAACTTTATTAATACTTTTATACTTAATATCTATTACATGCGTGACCTGCCCAGTGGCTGATTTTATATAGGCATCAGGGTTCAGTTTTTGAATCACTGTATTGTGGTTTGCTTCTACACTATCTGATGTTTTTCGCGTCGCATGCAGCAACCAATTAAAACTTGGTTGAACAATTAACTGACATCCAGCCATATTTTTGGTAACCCAACCTTCTAGCCTACTGAGCACCCAAGCTTCAAACGCATGATTCATATTAATCATGAGTGCTGGATAAGGAAGAGTTTGTGAGATATTTTCGGATGGATTAGACATTCGCCAATTCGATAGAGGCGCTGATAAATTACTTAGTATCCACCAACACCATGCCAAAGCTTCAGTGATCACGTTTAACTGTACAGGGTTTAACTGGTCTCGCCAGATTTTTTTACTTCTTTGTAAAGCCTGATAACTCATTTGCCAGCGATTTATTGGCAACGTTTTAATACCACTAAACACATTGTTTTTGCTCTGTGTTACCTTAGTATCGTTTAAGCACAGCAGTTGCTGCCAACCCGTTGCTAAAAAACGTTTAAGCCGATCATCATCCTCGAAAAATGCTTGCTCGCTATAAAGATAATGAGGGCGATGCCAATTAGATTTGAACTGCTCACTTAGGTTTAACTTACCTCTGGCTTGAGGATGATTTTGCGAGCGTGTGTGATACTTATTAGGTAGTATATTTTCTGCAGCAGCAATTTTTTCACAGGCAGTATTAAGCAGCCACTCATACCATGGGTCACTGTTATTAATGCCCGTATTATGGGTAGTAGATATGTTGTCTAGCGGTAGATGCAATAAGTGAGTAAATGAACTATCAAAATTATGAGACTTATCAATAGCCGCAGATAAATCTATCGCAGGTATGATTTTTTGCAAATTATACTGGGCAATATCAGCAAGCATATTCCCTACCCACTCCCTAGCAAACTGTATTTCTTTTTGCTCACTATTTACCCGTATAGAGTGGATATTGGATTGCTTTGACGCTTGTGTGTTAATTAAAACGCTTTGAGTTGCGAATATCGCATTCGCACAAATGGCATTAACTTTAGGCAGTATTTCAATAGTAGCACCACTTGGTAATAAGATTTTGGCTAAGTAATGCCTTACCTGTAGATAAGTTTTACCTTGTTTAACACCTACGTTGAAACAAGGTAATTCATGTTTAATCAGGTACTCAAAATCCTGCTGATGTAAAAACACATCTCTACTTAAGCGTTGATGTTCAAAACAGGTAATGACCTGTGCTAAATGGGTGTTTTTCAAGCCATAATACCTATTTACATAATTTATTTACATAGCCTGTTACTTAAGATTAAACGTATATAAACTTACTTAAATGGTCGCTATTGTTGAATTATCAGGATGCTCATGACAACTTATACATTTGACGATAAGGTTCAGCACTTAAAAATACATTAGCTGAACCGTTTTTTTTCAGATCATTAAAGTCGCTATCTACTTCACTATTGGCAGCCTTTATGAATGCAGGTGTAAACGTCACTTGGCTATTATTTTGAGGCGTATGTTGCTGCTTATTAAAGCCATCGTCATTAAAGGTCGGTTTTGTATATCGTTTCAATACACACCCTTCGATGATATGATTATCGTCTACTTCTCCATACAATACTTGCTTTAGCAATGATTCAGTTTGAAATGGCGCGGCGATTTGCTTAATGTGATGCATTATTTGCGGAATGACTTGCCTGTACAATCGTCTTGCTAACTCAGCAATATCCGTTATACCCATAAAGTAAGAGTGTCCTAACTGAGCGTCGTCGCCTACTATAACCGCTATACGTTGATTAAATACGTCTAGCAATTTAGCCACATCAATTTCTACGCCTTGAGTATCGCTTACTACAGCCACTAATGAGCTATCGGGCTGACAGGTAACAAACTCAAAGCGACGCCTAAATGCCGTATCAAGCGCAGCTAACGAGTGATCCTGAGTGTTCATAGTGGCATAGATATCAACATTATTAGGCACACTAAATTGACGACCAGAGTAAGCCAATCGCACACTCATTGGTGTGATACTGCCTGCTCGCTTTGAAGGTTCAATAACACTCATCAGTTCACCAAATACTTGCGCCGTATTGGCTCGATTTATTTCATCAATCAACATTGCATAACGGTGTTCTGGGTCAGCAACAGCTTTATCACAAAGCGCGACAAATGCCCCATTTTGTATGTCGTACTGCATCTGCCCAGTTTGCGAGTTAATGCGCGGTCTAATCCCTTCTACAAACTCATCATATCCATATGACTGATGAAAGCTAACCATGCAGCTACGAATGACTTTGTGTGGCTGTTGCATTTGATAGGAGCTGTTATCACGATACAAAGCAATATGGTCAGCAAGCCGCTGTTGTAAATTCTTTTTAACTTCGTCGAGGATATACCAGTGGCTAGAAGCTGTTTTGTCAAAATAATAATTTGCAGAGCGTTGTGTGTAATTGACCGTTTTTGATTCAGGGTGCGCATGTATATTCAGTTGCACCCAGAGCGTTTGATTAATATTCTCATGACGATTGGTAGCCACCATTTTATCTTTAATAAGCGGATGACGCACCATTTCAGGCACCGTCATCATCCTATCTTCCAATAGTAAAACAGCACATACTACATCGCACCAACTAAGATGCTGGATTTGCTGTACCCGCCACTCAGCCCATGATGAATCAATGACTTCATCATAAAGTTGTTGAATAGCAAGAAGCCGATGGGTTTTACCTGTTCCTGCTACGCCAGTAAAAATTAAGTTTGTTGGCTCAGTAGGTAGGGTAAAAATGGGGTGTTTTAATAACTGATTATTCAAAATAGCCCTTGATCTAATTATTTTGTGACACTGTATTTAATAAGCCATATTCATAAAAGTTCAACCTTGTGATTGAGTTGTGGGGCGTTCTCATTTACAGTCACTTAGATGTTATAGGCTAAAAAGATCTATACCCCCATCAAACTGTGTCTGATTTCCAGCTAATATGTCTATATATTCTTCAAAATCATTCCTGTTTGACGACAATCTGTTCTATTTTTAGCTTAATAATGTAAATGAAGACATACCCTAGTTTAGTACTCAACCATACCGCCCCGCATTTCATCAATGAGTGACATAAACTCGCGTCGCCACTCTCTAATAGTATAGTCATCAGGTAGCCATTGATTTGATAACGTCACAACATTGACAATCAAATCCTGACTTGAGGGTTCGATAGAAACAGTGTCTGGAGACGGGGCATACTGGCAACGCTGATATGCCTTTAAAATATTAGCCAACACGCCTGACTCAACTGACTGCTTTAAACGTTGTATCTCTGGAGATACTAACGTCTTTTTAGATAAAGCCTGCTCAATATATTCAGCCGTTGGCTGGGTAGTATCAAGGGCATAAAAATGTGCTAACTCTTGCAAAAATGCTAAATAAGCGCCTTGCAAATGGTAGATAGCAGTCTCACAATAGGCCTGATAATACTGTTTATCGGTAGTTTCACCCGCCTGTTTACAGGCAATTCGACAAAAATAAAACTTTTGATTAGTGCGATCTGCTTGATAGCGAGCTACGCGCCCTTTGTCTGCCATAAACCCCTCTTTACTGCTAATATAGTGATGAGCTTCTATTCTATTATGATATCGATATAGTCTTGACTTGCCTAGTTGTACTTGCTTACTTACTCACTCTAATAAGATAGCTCATATATACACTGAGTTACCTTATCCAGTATTACCATATATAGCTTTATCTTATATAGTCAAAGTAATTTTAATCGATTGTCGTCTGGCTTTTTATTCAACTGTGCTATAGTCAGCGAACTACTAAACGGTTACGGCGTTAACCTCGTTAAGTCTACTCCAGTAGTACTTGCACTCGGTTGCCTTGTAACCATTTTAGACTTCTTTGACTATATCTGCTTTTGACGGTATTGTAATCATTTTAGACGATGTCGAATCTCGTGTTTTGTTATTAACATTTGTGTTGTTCAATGTACCATAAAAAAAGAAATACTATTATAAACTTGCTGAAATATTCCATCAAAAAAGCCAGCTTAAAGCTGGCTTTTTATGTTTAACAAAAATATTACCTAGATAATCAGAACATATTACTGACCTGGTTTGTCTTGACTCAACTCTTGAGCAAAGGCTTCATCAAAGCTTCTAAAGTCTTGAGCAGATGAACTTGCATCAACATCAAAAGCAGCATCTAAAGCACTATCAACGTCGTAAACAGGTTTACCTTCTTTCTCAAGTTTACGCGCATTATGATATGCAAGACCAGTACCGGCAGGAATTAAACGACCTACCACGACGTTCTCTTTGAGGCCACGTAGTTCATCTACTTTACCAGTAACTGCAGCCGCTGTTAGCACACGTGTTGTTTCCTGGAAAGAAGCGGCTGAGATAAAGCTCTCAGTAGCCAAGCTCGCTTTTGTAATACCCAACAATTGGCGCTCAAACTTAACTGGGAACTTATCATCTGCAATAAGCTGCTCATTGAGTGCTTTAACATCAGCATATTCAACTTGATCACCTTTGAAGTAATTTGAATCACCTGCATCAGTTACTTCTACTTTACGAAGCATCTGACGGATAATGACTTCAATGTGCTTATCATTGATTTTAACGCCCTGCAAGCGATAAACATCTTGTACTTCGTTAACGATATAGTTTGCGAGAGCAGTTTCACCTTGCAAACGCAAAATGTCATGCGGATTTAATGGACCATCCGCAATCACTTCGCCACGGGCAACGGTTTCGTTTTCAAATACGTTAATTTGACGCCATTTTGGAATCAACTCTTCGTGAACCTCGCCCTCATCATTGGTAATGATAAAGCGGTTTTTACCCTTGGTCGCTGTACCAAAGCTAACCACCCCTGACATCTCTGCCATGATGGCATGATCTTTAGGACGACGTGCTTCAAATAAGTCAGCAACCCGTGGCAGACCACCAGTAATATCCTTGGTACCCGAAGTGGCTTGTGGCACACGGCCAAGGATCGAACCTGCTGTTACATCTTCGCCATCTGAAACACGAATGATAGTTTCTGCAGGTAAGAAATAAACCACCTCTTTACCTTCAATCGTATCTAGAATAATCGCTGGACGTAAATCTTTAGCGCTAGTTTGTCTATCTTTTGCGCCTAAAATCTCAAATGAACTCATGCCAGTAGCATCATCAATTTTAACGGTTGCAGTCACGCCATCAGTGATATCACTGAAACGTGCTTTACCCGCAAACTCTGTGATAATTGGGTGAGTGTGTGGATCCCATTTAGCAATAGATTGACCTGCTTCAACCGTATCGCCATCTTTTAAAAGTACGCTAGAACCGTAAGGTACTTTATAACGTTCACGCTCACGGCCTACATCATCAGCAACACCAATCTCAGCAGAACGAGAGACGATAACTAAATGGCCATCCACGTGTTCTACAGTCTTCATGTTATGGAAACGAACTGTACCTGCGTTACGTACGGCAATACTGTTATCTACAGAAGTTGAACTTGCTGCACCACCTACGTGGAAGGTACGCATGGTTAACTGGGTACCTGGCTCACCGATTGATTGAGCCGCCATGACACCAACAGATTCGCCAATATTTACTTTATGACCCCGTGCAAGGTCACGTCCATAACATTGTGAACACACACCATGCGGCACATCACAAGTAATGACTGAACGTACCCATACTTCATCAATACCATTACTGTCAATAACCGTGACGCCATGCTCATCGATTAGCTTACCAGCAGGTAACAGGACTTCATTTTCACTATTTACCACATCACGTGCTACCACACGACCAAGCACTCGATCACCTAGTTTTTCAATGATCTCGCCACCTTGGATATGCGGTATCATGCGGACGCCTTTCTCAGTACCGCAATCATCTTCAGTGATTACTAAATCTTGCGCAACGTCAACTAGACGACGTGTTAAATAACCCGAGTTAGCCGTTTTAAGTGCAGTATCCGCCAAACCTTTACGTGCACCGTGAGTGGAGATGAAGTACTGTAGTACGGTTAAGCCTTCACGGAAGTTTGCTTTAATTGGTGTTTCGATGATTGAGCCATCTGGCTTAGCCATCAGTCCTCGCATACCAGCAAGCTGTCGAATCTGTGCCG
Source organism: Psychrobacter sp. CX97 (assembly GCF_057396285.1). Taxonomy (NCBI): domain Bacteria; kingdom Pseudomonadati; phylum Pseudomonadota; class Gammaproteobacteria; order Moraxellales; family Moraxellaceae; genus Psychrobacter; species Psychrobacter sp. CX97. The sequence continues at coordinate 34,343 of NZ_JBXYJE010000016.1, forward strand.
CACTTCCACGCGCACCAGAATCTGACATGATAAAGATAGAGTTAAACGATTTCTGTTCTTCTTCTTCACCTTGAGCATTAATAACGATATCAGTAGATAAATTATCCATCATCGCTTTAGCAACTTTATCATTGGTGCGCGACCAGATATCAACGACTTTGTTATAGCGCTCACCTGCCGTTACGAAGCCTTGTTCAAACTGTTGCTCAATTTCACGTACTTCAGCATCGGCTGCTTCAAGTAGCTCTTTCTTCATCGGTGGGATAACCATATCTTCGATACCGATAGACACACCCGATAGAGTTGCTTGAGCAAAACCTAGATACATTAATTGGTCAGCAAACACAACGCTGTCTTTTACCCCACGTGTACGGTAGCAAGAATTCATTAGTTTTGAGATGTTCTTTTTGGTCATCTCAACGTTACACTCTTCAAACTTCATACCTTTTGGCATGATGTTCCAAATTAGCAAACGACCAGCAACCGTGTCTTTCAATGACGTTTTCTCAGTTGCTTCGCCTTCTGGATCGATGACTGTTTCAGTAACACGTACTTTAATCTTAGCGTTAACATGCAGGTCATTTGAACCAATCGCGCGCAGGGCTTCATTGACCGTAGCGAAAATCATACCTTCGCCTTTTGCATTCACTGATGAACGGCTAATGTAGTAAAGCCCCAACACAACGTCTTGCGACGGAACAATAATCGGATCACCGTTAGCAGGTGATAAGATGTTGTTCGTCGACATCATGAGTACACGGGCTTCTAACTGTGCTTCTAGTGTCAACGGCACATGTACTGCCATTTGGTCACCGTCGAAGTCAGCGTTGAATGCAGTACAAACGAGAGGATGTAGTTGAATGGCCTTACCTTCAATTAACACTGGCTCGAATGCTTGCAAACCAAGTCTATGCAGTGTTGGTGCTCGGTTAAGCATAACAGGATGCTCGCGGATAACCATCGCCAACATATCCCACACTTGTGGCTCTTCACGTTCTACCATCTTTTTGGCTTGCTTGATAGTAGTCGCCATACCGTGTGACAATAGTTTTGAGTAAGTAAATGGCTTGAATAACTCAAGCGCCATTTTCTTAGGTAAACCACATTGATGTAGACGAAGGGTTGGACCAACAACAATGACTGAACGGCCTGAGTAATCAACACGCTTACCCAATAAGTTCTGACGGAAACGACCTTGCTTACCTTTAATCATGTCAGCAAGTGATTTTAATGGACGCTTATTACTGCCGGTAATGGCACGACCACGACGACCATTATCAAGCAGTGCATCAACCGACTCTTGCAGCATACGCTTTTCGTTACGTACGATAATATCTGGTGCATTAAGCTCCAATAGGCGTTTTAAACGGTTATTACGGTTGATAACACGACGATATAAATCGTTTAAGTCAGACGTCGCAAAACGACCCCCTTCAAGTGGTACAAGCGGACGTAAATCTGGTGGTAGAACAGGTAGAATTGACATTACCATCCACTCAGGCTTGTTATTAGAGTCACGGAATGCTTCTAATAGTTTAAGACGCTTAGACATCTTCTTAAGCTTAGTTTCAGAGCCAGTTTGTGGAATGGTTTCACGTAGCTCGTCTATCTCAAGATCAATGTCAATATCTTTTAATAAGTCTTGTACAGCTTCAGCACCCATTTTAGCGATGAATTCATCACCAAACTCTTCTAGCGCTTTATAGTAATCCTCATCATCAAGCAATTGATATTTCTCAAGTGAGGTCATACCAGGATCAGTTACTACATAGCTTTCAAAATACAATACACGTTCAATATCGCGTAAGGTCATGTCTAATAACAAACCAATACGGCTTGGTAATGACTTTAAGAACCAAATATGAGCCACTGGGCTAGCTAGATCAATATGACCCATACGGTCACGCCGGACTTTAGCCGTGGTCACTTCTACGCCACATTTTTCGCAGATGACGCCTTGGAATTTACGACGCTTATACTTACCACACAAACACTCGAAATCTTTTACTGGGCCGAATATTTTGGCACAAAAAAGACCGTCACGCTCAGGCTTAAATGTACGATAGTTTATGGTTTCCGGTTTTTTTACTTCGCCATGTGACCATGATTTGATGGTCTCTGGAGACGCTAATGAAATTTGAATGCTGTCAAATTCACGTTTGCCGTTGTCGGCAGGGCTTTTCATAATATCGAGTAAATCTTTCAAGTTGCTTCTCCGTTATATGTGTTCACGGCTTAAGTCACAATCAACACTATCTGAATTTTAATGTTTTTTGGCACTAATACCGTTTGAAGGCAATGAATGTGTTGAGTTAAAGGCTTATTAGAGTTTAGATCTTAAACTCTTAATAAACGAATCAAGCGTAGAGATGAGACAACTATCCTCTCACCTCTACTTTAGCTAGATTAGCTGTTGTCTTTTAACTCAATATTAATACCCAGTGACTTAATTTCTTTAGTCAATACATTGAATGACTCCGGCATACCCGGATCCATGTATTGTTCACCATCAACGATGTTTTTATACATACGAGTACGACCTTCAACATCATCAGACTTCACGGTTAACATTTCTTGCAGGGTGTACGTTGCACCGTATGCTTCCAATGCCCAGACCTCCATCTCACCGAAGCGCTGACCACCGAATTGTGCTTTACCACCTAATGGCTGTTGCGTTACTAGAGAATATGACCCTGTTGAACGCGCATGCATTTTGTCATCCACTAAATGGTTTAGTTTCAACATGTACATGTAGCCCACTGTAACAGGTCTATCAAACTGCACACCTGTACGACCATCATATAAAATCTGCTGTCCAGATTTGTTAAATCCAGCAAGCTCTAATAGCTGATCAATTTGCGACTCATGAGCACCATCAAATACTGCTGTGCCCATTGGTACACCAGCACGTAAATTTTCTGCTAATGCCATGATGTCGTCATCAGACAAACTGTCTAAGTCAACTTGTTCACCGCCAACTTGGTTATAAATCTTATCCAAGAATTCACGTAGTTCAGAAACAGCAGCTTGCGCTTTAATCATACTGTTAATTTTATCACCAAGCCCTTTAGCAGCCATCCCTAAATGTGTCTCCAGAACCTGACCAATGTTCATACGAGACGGAACCCCTAATGGATTTAGAACAATATCAACGGGGTTACCATTTTCATCATAGGGCATATCTTCAACTGGCATAATACGAGAGACGACACCTTTGTTACCATGACGACCTGCCATCTTATCACCAGGCTGGATGTGACGCTTAACTGCTAAATAGACCTTAACAATTTTTTGAACGCCGTGTGCTAAATCATCGCCTGACGTCAATTTGCGTTTTTGTTCAGCAAATTTAGAGTCGATGTCTTTTTGCTTATCCGTTAAGAATTCAGCAATTTGAGTTAAACGCTCCGCAATTTCTTCTTCGACTGGCTGAATATCTAGCAATGTTTCAAGAGACATTTCATTTAACTCAGCTGCAGCCATAGTGGTGCCAGATTTTAGCCCTGCACCACCACTTATAGTTTGTCCATCAAGCAATGTACTGATACGACTACGAGCCGCTTCTTCAAAGATACGTAGCTCTTCTTTTAAATCTTTACGATAATTATCAAGCTGAGACTTCTCAATGGCACGAGCACGAACGTCTTTTTCCACCCCATCACGGGTATAAACTTGCACGTCAATAACCGTACCTTTAGTAGATGAAGGAACGCGCAAAGAGGTATCTTTTACATCGGCTGCTTTTTCGCCAAAGATGGCTCTCAGGAGTTTTTCTTCAGGGGTCAGTTGCGTTTCACCTTTTGGCGTTACTTTACCCACCAAGATATCACCTGCATCTACCTCAGCACCAATGTAGACAATACCTGCTTCATCTAGACTAGATAGGGCGGCCTCACCAACATTTGGAATATCTGCTGTAATCTCTTCAGTACCAAGCTTAGTATCACGTGCAACACATGTTAATTCTTGAATGTGAATAGTAGTGAAGCGATCTTCTTTAACCACACGTTCAGATAGTAAAATTGAATCCTCAAAGTTATATCCGTTCCATGGCATAAATGCCACACGCATGTTCTGTCCAAGTGCCAATTCACCTAAATCAGTCGAAGGACCATCCGCTAGTATGTCTCCTATGGCAATTTCATCGCCTTGATTGACAATAATGCGCTGGTTAATGCAGGTGTTCTGGTTTGAACGTGTGTATTTAATTAAATTATAGATATCAATACCCGCCTCTCCAGCTTGCATCTCATCTTCATTCACACGAACGACAATACGTGAGGCATCAACATCTTCAATAACACCACCACGTTTGGCGATAACACAAACACCAGAATCACGAGCAACGTGACGCTCCATACCCGTACCAACTAATGGTTTATCCGCACGAAGTGTCGGAACGGCCTGACGTTGCATGTTAGAACCCATCAAAGCACGGTTAGCATCATCATGTTCTAGGAATGGGATTAAACTTGCAGCAATAGACACAACCTGACTTGGCGATACGTCCATATGGGTTACTTTATCGCTTGGCATACGTACCGATTCGCCACCACTACGTACCATTACCATGTCTTCAGACAATTCACCATTTTCATTCAATGCTGAGTCAGCCTGCGCGATAACCGTACCTACTTCTTCAATAGCAGATAAGTATTCAATGTCATCAGTCACTTTACCATTAACTACTTTACGATATGGTGTCTCTAAAAAACCAAATTCGTTAGTTTTAGCAAAGGTTGCCAAAGAGTTAATCAAACCAATGTTTGGACCTTCAGGTGTTTCAATAGGACATACACGGCCATAGTGGGTATTGTGAACGTCACGAACTTCAAAACCTGCACGTTCGCGCGTCAAACCACCTGGACCAAGCGCAGAAATACGACGCTTATGGGTAATTTCAGACAATGGGTTGTTCTGATCCATAAACTGAGACAACTGGCTTGAACCAAAGAACTCTTTCACTGCGGCAGCAACTGGCTTAGAGTTAATCAAATCTTGTGGTGATAAGTTATCAGATTCGGCTGAGCTTAAGCGCTCTTTAACTGCACGCTCTACACGTACAAGACCAACACGAAATTGGTTTTCAGCCATCTCGCCAACTGAACGAATACGACGGTTACCTAAATGATCAATATCATCCACTTCGCCGCGGCCGTTACGGATCTCGATAAGCTCTTTTAAAACATCAATAATATCTTGCTTTGATAAGACGCTTTGTTCACGTTTGATATCTGGATCATCTGTATTTTCAAAAGGGCGGCCTAGGCGACGATTGAACTTCATACGACCAACGTTAGACAAGTCATAACGATCTGCATTAAAGAACATACTGTCGAACAGCTTTTCGGCAGTTTCAATAGTCGGTGGCTCGCCTGGGCGCATAACTTTATAAATTTCGATTAGAGCTTGTTCACGGCTACCGGTACTATCAGCTCGTAAGGTATCAGCAATATAGGTACCTTGATCAATGTCATTAGTAAATAGAATCTTAAACTCTTTCACAGAGTCACTGGCTTCATAGCCACTTAATTTAACCAACAATTCATGGTCAATTAACGTATTCGCTTTTGCAACAACTTCATCGCCAACCACAATGTCTTCAGCTAGAATACGCTCATATAAATACTCATCAGGCACGGCAAGTTTGGTCATTCCCGCTTCTTCAATCTGACGAATACGGCGGGCATTAATGCGCTTACCTTGCTCAACTAACACGTTACCTTCAGGAGAAACGATATCAAACTGAGCCATTTCGCCACGTAGACGATCTGCCACTAGATCAATCTCAAACTGCTCTTCGCCTTTATAAACCGTCACTTTTTCAAAGAAAGTATCTAGGATTTCATCAGTTTCCATGCCTAAAGCACGTAAAATAATAGTACCCAATAGCTTACGACGACGGTCAATACGGGCAAATACTAAATCTTTAGCATCAAATTCAAAATCTAACCAAGAACCGCGATATGGAATGATACGCGCGTTATATAGTACTTTACCACTCGAATGCGATTTGCCTTTATCATGATCAAAGAAAACACCTGGTGAACGGTGCAACTGAGACACAATGACACGCTCAGTACCATTAATAATAAAGGTACCATTATTGGTCATTAATGGCATTTCGCCCATATATACATTTTGCTCACGGATATCTTTAATAGCAGCTTTGCTGTTTTTATCCTTACTATCTTTATCTTTAATGACTAAACGAATTTTGACACGTAAAGGCGCCGCATAGGTAGAGCCACGAAGAATACATTCACGCTCGCTAAATTCAGGGGTACCTAAATAGTATTCAACAAACTGAAGCTCAGCATTATTTGAATTACTTTCAATCGGAAAAATAGAAGAAAACGCAGCTTGTAGGCCAGTGTTCTCACGAGCTTTAGGCTTTTTATTTTCCTGTAGAAATTGTTCATAGGAATCCACTTGAATTGCTAAAAGATATGGAATGTCCATGACATTTGGCAACTCGGCAAAACTTTTGCGAATACGTTTTTTTTCAGTATAGGAATATGCCATCGAGAGTCCTTACAGTAGACAGTAAAATAAAAGTGATTCAATTTGAGATTGAGCGATCACTAATCACAGACAAAATGTCTAGAATCATCAGATTGAACAGTGAGATTGACCTTTGCTAACACGCTGTTTTTTTGTAACCCTACACTCAACTATTTCCAATACAGTCGCTTCTAAGCCCATTACAAACACTAAAAGCTAAATGGTTGAGTTGAAAGATTAATAAATTAATTTGATTAAAATTGCCGAATAACAGATACAAAAAAACCCCAAGCACGAATATGCCTAGGTTTTATTATATAGGATAGAAGCTAACAGTGTTTTAAACATGCAAATTGTCTGTCCCTTGGTCTGTATTATCGCTAAACGTTCGTTAAGCCGAATGTTGATGAGTATTAACGTGACGCCTGCCAACCATTTAGGCTAATACAAAAGGTCAAGTGCGGAATTATAGTATAATTAACTTTAAATTGCAAGAAAAAGCCAACAGTGCGGTTATACACTGCTGGCCTACTAATCACGAGACTGTGCTACAGATTAGTTAAGTAGCTAGAGCTAAATCTATTACTTAAGTTCTACAGTTGCACCAGCTTCTTCAAGCTTTTTCTTAAGCTCTTCCGCTTCAGCTTTAGGCGCGCCTTCTTTAATCGATGCAGGAGCACCTTCAACTAATTCTTTAGCTTCTTTAAGACCAAGGCCAGTTGCTTCACGAACTGCTTTAATAACAGCAACTTTCTTTTCGCCGAAGCTAGCAAGAACAACATCAAACTCGTCTTTTTCGTCAGCAGCAGGTGCAGCAGCGCCAGCAGCAGGTGCAGCAGCAACAGCAGCAGCAGCTGTAACGCCGAATTTTTCTTCCATATCACTGATAAGTTCAACAATGTCCATTACAGACATTTCAGCGATTGCGTTCAACACGTCATCTTTAGATAGTGCCATGGGATTTCTCCAGTTTCTGATAAATTAAATTAAAAGTGAGGCTCGTAAATGTAGACTCAAGCTACATTATGATGCCCAAAATCAAAAAAGCTTATGCGGCTTCTTTTGCGTCTTTTACTGCTGCAACCGTACGAACAAATTTGCTTGGAACTTCGTTCAAAGTTTGCGCAAGTTTGGTTACCGGTGCTTTCATAGTTGCCATCAAAATAGATAGGGCTTCGTCGCGTGTTGGAAGTTTAGAAACGCGTTCTAATTCCTCAGGACCAAACAACTCTCCACCAACTGCTACAAGCTTAGTTTCTAAAGCTTTATTTTCTTTCGCGAACTCATAAATAACTCGAGCAGCAGAACCTAAATCTTCAGTAGAAAAAGCCAATAACAATGGGCCTACCATTTTATCTGACATGCACTCAAAGCTTGTACCTTCAAAAGCACGCTTAGCAAGCGTGTTCTTAACCACTTTAAGTACAACACCTTTCTCACGAGCCTTAACACGTAACTCAGTCAATTGAGATACTTCAAGACCATGGTACTCGGCAGCAACTGCTGAATAAGCATTTGCAGCAACTTCAGACACTTCAGCCACAACTTTTTGTTTCTGTTCTAGCGTTAATGCCATGAGTTGACTCCTTAATCTCATCATCAATGCCGTTAAACAATGATGAATAGACATTTCTGTTACTTACAAATCAAAAAGATACTAAGATCTCTTAATTTGAAAGTAACGCTGATTACGGTACCTTTATCAGAATGGACAAAAAAGTTTATTGCCTAAAGACAACCTACTCCATGCACATACTTTTACGGCCACCGTCTGCGTAGGCCAATAAAAACTTTAAATCATTTAAGATGAAAATTTTTATCGATTAACAGCACAAACCAAAAATAGTCATAGTGCTTACCTACGGTCTTAGACAGCATAGCTTTGGCTAAGCTGACCTAATTTTTAAATTCGTTTACTAAATTTAATTGGTAACTATATTTTGTGAACTACGGGAGCCGCTAATGAGCAACTCCCCTTAGATAACTTAAGATAACTAATTACTTAGCGACCCGATATGGGATAGGATCTAATGTGATACCTGGGCCCATGGTACTAGAAATTGTTAACTTTTTAATATAAATACCTTTAGAAGTTGCAGGCTTAGCGCGTTTAATATCGCTTATTAGCGCTTTAACGTTTTGCTCAATTTGATCCACAGTAAAACCAACTTGACCAATAGTGGTATGAATAATACCTGCTTTATCAACACGGTATTGAGCCTGACCTGCTTTAGAATTGGCAACTGCTTCTGCAACATTTGGTGTTACTGTACCCACTTTAGGGTTAGGCATAAGGCCACGTGGTCCTAGGATTGTACCTAGTTGACCAACAACACGCATGGCATCAGGAGCAGCGATTACGACATCAAAGTCCATGTTACCTGCTTTGATTTCATCTGCTAAATCCTCCATACCAACAATGTCTGCACCTGCTTCTTTAGCAGCTTCAGCAGCAGCACCTTGCGCAAATACGGCAACACGCTTAGTTTTACCCGTACCTGCTGGAAGGTTAGTAGCACCACGCACAACTTGATCAGATTTACGAGGATCAACACCAAGATTGATAGCAATATCAACAGACTCTTTAAACTTAAGTGGCGGCAACTCATTTAAAATAGTTACTGCTTCTTCAAGTGTATATAGCTTTTCATTTTCTACACGTTCAGCAATCAACTTTTGACGTTTTGTAAGTTTACTCATTTAAACACCCTCCACAGTGATGCCCATTGAACGCGCGGTACCAGCAATGGTACGAACAGCCGCATCCATGTCAGCAGCGGTCAAGTCAGCTTGTTTTGTTTTTACGATTTCTTCAAGCTGTTCACGAGTAACTTTACCTACCTTCGTTACATTAGGTACACCAGAACCTTTAGCAATACCTGCTGCTTTAAGCAACAAGAATGCCGCTGGTGGCGACTTCATGATAAACGTAAATGATTTATCAGCGTATACTGTAATTTCAGTAGGAATAGGAAGACCTGGTTCCTGATTGGCAGTTGCTGCATTAAATTCTTTACAAAAAGCCATGATATTCACACCTTTTTGACCTAATGCAGGGCCAATTGGTGGTGAAGGGTTTGCTTTGCCAGCAGGCACTTGTAGTTTGATGTAACCATCAATCTTCTTAGCCATGATTTGTCTCCAATACGGGTAGTAGCGCTTATTCATAACTTTTTAAGCTACCTAAGTTATGAAATTAGCTCCCCGGTTAATTCATGTTTAGCTTAGTTTTTCAACCTTACTAAACTCCAGTTCGACCTGAGTTGGTCTATTAAATACATTTACGGTTAATTGTAATTTAGATTTTTCATAATCCACTTTTTCGACAAGACCTTTAAAGTCTGTAAACGGCCCATCAATAACCAGAACTTCTTCACCTGGTTCAAACAATGTTTTCGGACGTGGTGTTTCTTCATTTTGCTTCAGTCGGTTTAATATTCTATCAGCTTCAACTTGCGTAATTGGTGCTGGATTTTCTGGTGTGCCACCAATAAAACCGGTAATACGTGGGCATTCATTCACGATATGCCAAGTAGCATCATTCATTTCCATTTGTACTAAAACATAACCGGGAAAGAACTTACGCTCACTTGTGCGCTTTTTGCCATCTTTCATCTCAACAACTTCTTCAGTAGGTACTAAAACCTCACCAAAGCTGTCTGCATACTCACTACGGTTAATGCGATCCGTCAAATAGCGTTGGACTTGCTTTTCATATCCTGAAAATGCTTGCACGATATACCAGCGCATAAAGTTCTCCATGACGTAAATCTATATTCTACCAATTAAAAAAACAGGCCAAACGCTTATTTAAATAATAATAAGGTTAGCCTAATCATATCTTTATCTAAATATTACAAAAACAATATTAATAAAACTCAATATACTCGGACATTAACCAATAAAAAGTCCAACCAACCAATTAAAGAAATTATCTAAAATCCACACTATTAAGGCCACGATGCCAATAACCAATAAAGATTGCCATGTATATTGAATGGTCTCACTTTTTGTTGGCCATGTTACTCGACGCAATTCAATACTTGCATCTTTAAGTAACACTTTAAAAGCACTACCTTGACTAGTTAAAACCATGCAAATAATAGCGATGATAACTAATACAGCAATAATACCAATACGGATCCAAATATCGCTAGCGGGTTGCCAAACGCCTGGTAACTTATAGTTCACAAATGCGGCCATAATAAGGGCACTTATTGCAAATATCCATAACACTGTATCTTTTACAGAGCGTGGCTTTGCAACTTCAACTACTGAACTGTTAGAACTATTTTTCCCCAGCAAATCATGAGCGGTTTGTTTCGCTTCAGATAACTTGTTATCTAGGTTATCTTTTTGATTGCTCATAATTGGATTGCCTTACGAATCAGACGATAAATATTAAACCGCCTATTTTGTATACTGAAAGGATATTATTAGTGCTAATACTAAATAGCAGGGTAGACAGTCAAGAATTTCTTTTTTAAAAAATGGCAGGCGATGAGGGACTCGAACCCCCAACCCTCGGTTTTGGAAACCGATGCTCTACCAATTGAGCCAATCGCCTTTAGTTAAGGATGGCTATTATACAAGATTTTCTATACTTTGCAAGTTTTAACCGTTGGTCTATATAAATGATTAGACTTGCCTATACGCTTAGTCTATACCGGTTAATTATGAGAATTTTTAAAAAGTAAAATATTGAATTCAAACACTAGAATATTGAAGCTACACTAGATAATCTGCCTTATTTAGGATAGCCTCAATATTTTTGAATAACTAAAAAAACCGCCTCCAAAGGAAGCGGTTTCATCATACTTGTGCAAGAGAACTAGCGGTTCTACTATACTATTAGTCTTTAACAGTAGAGACAACACCAGCACCAACCGTACGGCCACCTTCACGGATAGCGAAGCGTAAGCCTTTGTCCATAGCGATTGGATGGATAAGCTCTACGCCCATCTCTACGTTATCGCCTGGCATAACCATCTCTGTACCTTCTTCTAACTGAATGGCACCAGTTACGTCAGTTGTACGGAAGTAAAACTGTGGACGGTATCCATTTAAGAATGGCGTGTGACGACCACCTTCTTCTTTTGATAATACGTATACTTCTGCGTCAAACTTGGTATGCGGTGTGATTGAACCTGGTTTTGCTAGTACTTGACCACGTTGTACTTCTTCTCGCTTAGTACCACGTAGTAGTACACCACAGTTCTCGCCTGCACGACCTTCGTCTAGTAGCTTACGGAACATCTCTACACCTGTACAGGTGGTTTTTTGAGTGTCTTTGATACCAACGATTTCAATCTCGTCGCCTACTTTTACGATACCTGATTCAACACGTCCGGTTACTACGGTTCCACGACCTGAGATTGAGAATACGTCTTCGATAGGCATTAGGAATGGCTTATCTACGTCACGTTCTGGTTCTGGTATGTAGGTGTCAAGGGTATTGAGTAGTTCTAGTACGGCTGGTTCGCCATAGGGGCCGTCGCTACCGTTTAGGGCTTCTAGGGCTGAGCCTTTGATGATTGGGGTATCATCGCCTGGGAAGTCATAGTCTGATAGTAGTTCACGTACTTCCATTTCTACTAGTTCTAATAGTTCTTCGTCGTCTACCATGTCACATTTGTTCATGAAGACCAAAATGTATGGTACGCCTACCTGACGTGATAATAAGATATGTTCACGGGTTTGTGGCATTGGGCCGTCTGTGGCTGATACGACTAAAATTGCGCCGTCCATTTGGGCTGCACCGGTAATCATGTTTTTTACGTAGTCGGCGTGACCTGGGCAGTCTACGTGAGCGTAGTGACGTGCTTCTGTGTCATATTCGATGTGTGAGGTGTTAATTGTGATACCACGTGCTTTTTCTTCTGGGGCACTGTCAATAGCTGCGTAGTCTTTTGCTTCGCCGCCTGATGTTTTTGCTGCTACGGTTGCTATAGCGGCTGTTAGGGTCGTTTTACCGTGGTCAACGTGGCCGATTGTACCTACGTT